>JAFXMJ010000101.1 GCA_017530465.1 Bacteroidales bacterium | reverse complement strand
TCCGTAAAACCATAATATTTGGAAGTTCTGCCCGGGTCGATGATGCTGTATTCTACAAAATTGTTCAACGCCGATTGCGTTTTTATCTTTATAATCGGCAGGATGCCCGTCATATACACGAGGCGGAAAATCCTATTAGCCTTGTTGGACTTGAACATCGCACGCAGGAAGTTGACGTATTCGTCCTGAACATCTTGCTCAACATCCCTAACAAGCATATCCCATTCGTCAATTATCATAATAAAACGCTCGCCGGTCTTTTCATTGATTTCGGCAAGGGCTTTGAAGAGGTCGTCTTGCTCTTCCAAATCATTATACGCCTTCTTTAAATCAGAAACAATCCATTTTTGAGCCTCTTTCAGCCTATCTTTTACAGGCACGTTGGCGAATGTATTCCAATCTATGTAAAGCGTAGGATATTTATTGAGATGTTTCTTATAGTCAGGCGATTTGGTGATTTCCAAACCTTCAAACAGGACCGACGAATCCATAGACCTGTCATAATAGGCATACGCCATCTTTGCCGCCACCGATTTGCCAAACCTCCTCGGACGGGATATGCACATAAACCTATTTTCGGTGTCCATATTCCTGTTGAGAATATTCAACAGACCCGACTTGTCGATGAAATCACCATTTTTAACACTTTGAAAATCAAAGTTTCCGTAATCTATAAACTGTCCCATAGTAATCTGTTTTTATTGCATCCGCAAAGTTGAGGATTTTTTTTGGGAAAAACAAAAAAATTGTATCTTTGTGTCCTGAAATGTTGTGCGATAGCAACCGCCAACGTCCAAGAGACAATGATGGTCAGACGACGATGAATTTGATGCAAAAGACTGAAAACAACAGAATATTATGAGTAGAATAGAATTGCGCGGCGAATTTTTGCAATGTATTAATTTGCTGTTAGATGATGACAGACTAATGCGTGAAGCGATGGATGCCATCAATGACCTTTTATCAAGAGAGGAAAAGGCTCAGACGGCTGATGCTCAGCGCGATAGTGATGAAGAGATTGAGGTAGGGACAAAGTAATGTTTCCTGCCATAGTATGATAATAACCGAAGTAACTTGCAGATTAGAAGTCACTTCGGTTATTTATAACTATTCGATAGGCTCTTTTTCTATTGTTTTTAATGTATGACATAACAAACAGGCATTGTTTTACATTATGGCAATGCCTGTCTGCAGAATGTAGTTAGTCTTCGTAACCTATGCTAACGTGCTCGTCTTCTCCTTCATATTTGAGAGTAACAGTTCTGTTGTTTATCGTAGGGTCGAAAAGATAACCGCTTGTTTGCTCAGCTTTTATCTTGTAAGTACCCAACTTTCTTTTCAAGGTCAACTTGTGTTTCCCGCCTAATTCTCTAAGATATTTACCATTAACATAGATGTCGTAGGGATTGGAAGATTCATTATGTATAACGATATTTCCATATTTTTCTCTCTGATTTTCTGCTTCTAATACAGCTTCAAACCATTGCTCGAAATAATCTAATAGTTTTGCATTTATAGAATTATATTTTGCAAATAGATCTTTTACTTGTTCTGTATAATCGGTGTTACCACAACAAGTTTCATTAATTGCGCACGTAATGTCGCTGCAATTGGTATATTGTGTTTGAAGCTTGGTTATCAAATTATTTGCACTTGCTCTCAATGCCGACCATTCGGGATTGAGAGAGGCTGCCTTCTTTTGCAAACCGTCGTACTTATAACCACTGTTAGACACTATTGCATTGATTATACTTTTGGGATTATCTATTGGATTGACATCTATGTTTTCTTGCGCAAAATTAATGATGTTGTAACATTCAAGAATGTTACGATTGATGCTACTCAGCTTCTTTTCTTTCGCGAGATTCCACTTTATACCTTCGCAACCATACATTGTGAAATCAGTGAAGAAATAACGAACTGGCAATGCGTCTTGTTCGTTTTGCATAGATTGCAATTGATTCTTCAAATAACCCGAAACAGAGGTAATTAAATCACCGCCATTACGCAACCTGATAATGGCATCTTCCCAAGATTCTGTTTCTAAATGCGGACCTTGCAATGTAATGTTGACCTGAAATCCATTGTCTTTAAACCTGGTGCTAACCTTTGATGAATTACTAACTTTGAAATTCAAATCGGCACGGTATTTCAAATTAGCATCCATTCCGAAATCAGTTGACATATCCTCGTTATTCTCATCAGAATCAAGTGTTAATTCCACGATAACGGTGGAGGCTTTACCAATACCCGATACAAAATGGGTTCCGTATCTCATTTTGAAAGCGTCATAATTGCCTGCATCCAACAATTTTTGAGCTTCTGGCGTAAAGGTAGGTTCATCGGGATAGAAGTAGTTTCCGAAATCCACCGTTCCGACAAAAATTAATTTTTCGGAGACCTGATTTCTTGATGATGTCATTTTCTGAATTTCGGAAGCACTCAAACTTGCCATATTCAGAAACGACACACTGCCTGATCTGTTTGAACTTTTGAACATATTGTACTCATACTCATTTTTAGTGTAGAATACATCTACCTTCGTTGTCGCGCCCTGAGTATCTTGTTTTTTCAACAATTTGGCATCTCTTGATGCACTTGTAAAGCAAGGTCTTGTTGTGGTAAACGGATCTGTAATGTTGATACCCTTACCGACCTCAATTGCAGCCTCTTGGTCATCAGACTTGAAAAAAGCTGCATCATAACTACTTCTGTTCTGTGCGATTGCAGCGACGCATAAAAGCACAAGACTCAAAAACAATAGTATCTTTTTCATACTCTTGATGTTTTTGCCTCCTCTTGCGATTCTGAAAGGAATTTGTTTCTCTTAAAAAAGAAAGCGCGAACCGCATATACTTTATGATTACATCCGAAAATGAAGGCCGTGAGAATTGCCTAAGGTCAAAGATATAATCATAGCAGTCCACGCCTATACAATAGGCGAAACCGCTATGCTGTCTCTTGACCTCTTAAAGAATTTCTCACGTTCTCATTTTCAAGAAAAGCATAGCACTTTCGTTACAATACTTTCGCCTGACATTCGACGAAATCTACGAATGTCCAACTATCGGCTGCAAACATACAAACTTTTTCAATACAATGTACCATCAATACAAAAAAATTTGCAAAAAAATTATTTTTCCCGCTCCAACCTTTTGATTATCAAAAATATTTTGTAATTTTGTACAAATTTAAAGTGGTACTTTAAATTTGTACAATTTTCACATAACATCCTATCTACCAGAAGATTACAGCGACGATTTTTCTCTTGACAAATAGAATACTACTCCCACTGTGGGGTTGAGTCCAAAATTGATGCGATAGCCGCCTTTGCGAACCGTGTCGTCTTCGATGCCTTCATAGTACTCCGCTGTCAGGGCAAATACACTTGCCGTGATGCCTATCCGCTCCGTCGGGTGAAACTCTATCTGAAACGGCACTACCGCCACACGCCTGCCCTTCAATGTTTGCGAATTTTCACCATAATAATAATGGTAAGAATTAGTCGGCTTCCTGACTAATCGACCCCTCATAATATTGCCAATTATTTCAGGCGTGTAATAGAGTTTGTCGGTGATTCTCACATAATAAGACACCGTAGGGCCAAAACCAAACAAGTGCGTCAAATAATTGGCGTCATTGTCTACATTCTGCCGCTCAAAGTCATAAATCGCGTCGATGCCTATCTTCAAATTGTTGACAAAGAAAAAGCCTAATTGACCTTCGATGCCTGCCACAAATGTGTTGGGAACGTTTTCCTCGTCACTAAACGAAAAACCGCCCGTAAAACCCAACGATCTGTCGCCACTCTGCTGCGCGAAGAGTGCCGTGACGGACATTGCCGTCATAACGATTGTCATAAGTATTTTCTTCATTTTTGGTTGATTCTTTTAAGAAAAACGCCACAAAATTATAAAATTCCCATCAAAAAACTTTAAACAAAAAACTTAAAAAAAAAGTAACATAAACCTTTATAAATATTTTGTATCTTTGCGCCCTGAAATACAACACTATACTACAATGCAAGACATCAGGAACATAGCGATAATAGCGCACGTTGACCACGGCAAGACGACCTTGGTTGACCGTATTCTGCATCAGTCCCACTTGTTCAGGGACAATCAGGAGACCGGGGATCTCATCCTCGACAATAATGACCTCGAACGCGAACGCGGCATAACGATTCTTTCTAAGAACGTTTCGGTGCGTTACAAGGGCGTGAAAATCAACATCATAGACACCCCCGGACACTCGGATTTTGGCGGCGAGGTGGAGCGCGTGCTCAATATGGCAGACGGCGTTATTTTGCTCGTGGATGCCTTTGAAGGCCCGATGCCGCAGACTCGTTTTGTCTTGCAGAAGGCAATCGAACTCAAATTGAAGCCTATCGTTGTAGTAAACAAAGTCGATAAGCCCAACTGTACTCCCGAGCAGGTGTACGAGCAGGTGTTTGACCTGATGTTTAGCCTCGACGCCACCGAAGACCAACTCGACTTCCCCGTGGCTTACGGCAGCAGCAAGGTAGGTTGGATGGGGCCCGATTGGAAGACCCCCACACAGGATGTTTCGTACCTTTTGGACTTGATTATCAAATACATCCCCGCGCCCAAAGTTGTAGAAGGCCCGTTGCAGATGCAGATTAGTTCGTTGGACTATTCGTCGTATCAGGGACGCATCGCCATCGGTAGGATTTACCGTGGCAGCGTCAAGGCGGGACAGACCGTTGCCGTGATGAAGGCAGACGGCTCCATCGAAAAATCCACCATCAAGGAACTCTATACTTTTGAAGGTCTTGGCAAGGAAAAATGCAAGCAGGAACTCCAATGCGGCGAAATCTGCGCCATCCTCGGCCTCGACTCTTTCGACATCGGCGATACTGTTGCCGACCCCGAAAACCCCGAAGAACTCGCCCGCATCCACGTTGACGAGCCTACGATGAGCATGTTGTTCACCATCAACAATTCGCCATTCTTCGGCAAGGAAGGCAAGTTTGTAACGTCGCGCCACCTCCGCGAGCGTCTTATGAAGGAGACCGAGAAAAACCTCGCCCTCCGCGTAGAGGACACCGACTCGCCCGAAAAACTCCAAGTATTTGGCCGTGGCATCCTGCACCTTGCAGTGCTCATCGAGACTATGCGCCGTGAGGGTTACGAATTGCAACTTGGTCAGCCTAAGGTAATTATCAAGGAAGTTGACGGTCAAAAATTGGAACCGATAGAGCAATTGACGGTAGAAGTTCCCGAGAATTTCTCGTCGAAGGTCATCGACCTCGTGCAGCGTCGCAAGGGCGATATGCTCAGTATGGAAACCAAGGACGACCGTGTATTTATGGAATTTGCGATACCGTCGCGTGGCATCATCGGTCTTACAAACCCGATTCTCACATCGACCGAAGGCGAGGCTATCATCGCTCACAGGTTCAAGGACTTCGAGCCTTGGCGCGGCGAAATGTCGCAGGAGCGCAACGGTTCGCTCATCGCTCAGGAGACCGGCACTGCCATTCCCTACTCCATCAACAACTTGCAGAGCCGTGGCAAATTTTTCATCGATCCGGGCGACGAGGTTTATACCGGCGAAATCATCGGCGAGACCACACGTCAAGACGACATCGTTGTCAACGTCTGCAAGACCAAAAAACTCACCAATATGCGTGCCGCCGGCTCCGACGACAAAATCCTGATTGAGCCTGCTACCAAGATGTCGCTCGAAGAGTGTATGGAATACATCAAGGCCGACGAATACGTAGAGGTAACACCCAAATCAATCCGCCTCCGCAAGATAATCCTCGACGAGACGGAACGCAAGCGCGCCAATAGGGAGAGCAACTAATTTAACTTTCCCTTATTTGGTCTATCCGCGCCAAGAGTTCCGCTATCTGACCGTTGAGAGCGGCGATTTCGCTCTGCTTATTGACATCAAAACGGAAAAATGCCATCGTGCTTTTGAGTTTTTCTGCCTGGCGTAGCGATTCCGATGCGGCGGTCGAAAGTTGTTCGGCGGTTGCGGCGTTCTGCTGCGTGATGTCGTTGAGTTGCTGTATGGCGCGGTTTACCTGCGAGGCGTTTTGGGTCTGCTCCACGGTGGAGGTGGTTATTTCTTGTATCAACTGCGATGTACGGCTGATTTCGGGGACAAGCACCTCCAACTGATGGCTCGAATGTTCAGCCTGCTTGACCACATCGGCGGTCAGGGCGTCGATTTCACGCGCCGCCAACTGACTTTTTTCGGCGAGTTTGCGTACCTCCGACGCCACGACGGCAAAGCCCTTGCCCAATTCGCCCGCACGTGCAGCCTCTATCGCCGCGTTGACGGCAAGCAGGTCGGTCTTGCCCGCTATCTCATTGATGATGCCTATCTTTTCCGACATATTCTTCATCGCCGCCACAGTGGCTGTTACCGACTTGTTGGCTACCATCACGCTATCTACCACGCGCTTGGTGATGTCGGCAGTGGCGCGGGCATTGTCGGAATTGCGTTGAATACTATAACTAATATCCTCCATCGCCGACGAAACCTCCTCGCTCGCCGAAGCCTGTTCGTTGGCACCGTGAGCCATACTCATCGACGAGCGCGAAAATTGCTGCCCGGAATTGTTGATGGCGGACGCCGTGTCCTTCACCTCGCCAACTATCTGTTTGAGGCGGTCGGTCATATTGGAAAATTCCTTGTACAAAGACGAAACCTCGTTGTGAAAATACAACTTGAAATCCATCTTGAAAACCATATCGCCGCTGCTGAGTTTTTTGCAGACATTGAGCACCGACACCAGCGGGTAGCCCACACGATAGCCTATGAACGTGCCAACTGCATATACTATCAGCAACAATATCAACGTCGTGACGAGCAGCGAACCCATCGACGACATCATATTGACCTTTGCCTCACCGCTGCCCGGCAGGAACACAACAGACCACTTATTGCCGGCGTCGTCGATGTCAAAAGACCTCGCCAATCGCACGG
>JAFXMJ010000100.1 GCA_017530465.1 Bacteroidales bacterium | reverse complement strand
CAATCGTCCCGCACCGTGAGCGTGTAGCCGCCCAACGCCGGACATTCCTCAAACAGCACTCTTGGTTTTTCCATAATACGATAGATTTTAGTTGGTCGTTTTTTGACTATAATGGCGTTCCGCCGTACATAAGCATCTTGCAACATACGTGCCGATTGACGGTATGGCGGGCAGTTTTTTTACTTGACCCAGACCATCACCACCGCTGCCGCCGCAAATAGCACCGCCACCCACGACAATATGACGCCCAATCGGCGGTTTTTGCGCCTTACAAACCACGATGCCACCCATACCAGCACCGCCAATAACGCCAAAATTATTTTAATGTCTGTACTCATTGTCTTGTGTTATAGTCCGACTGCAAAAATAATGAAAAGGGCGGTGATTGCAAAATAAAATATTATTTTTTTGTAATTATGCCCGCCGATGGCGCACGAATTTTAGTCTCCGGAATTGGGGATGTCGTCGAGTAGGCGGCGCATTTCGTCCATATCAGGGAGCGAGCGGCGCATTTTGTCGTCCATATCGGCGGCTGTTTTATAGGTGGCTATGCCCATAGGCCTATTGTAGTCGCGGATTACGTATTCCACAAAAGCCTTGTTGGCACTTTTGCAGAGCAAGATGCCAATGGTGGGGTTTTCGTGGGGTTTGCGCACTTTGTCGTCGAGGATGCGCATATAAGTTTGCAACTGTCCTATGTAGCCTGATTTGAACGCGCCTTTTTTAAGTTCCACGACAACCATACAATTTAGTTCGCGGTTGAAGAACAGAAGGTCGGGGAATAGTTCTTCGGTAAAAACTTCCAAGTGAAATTGATTGCCGATAAAGGCGAAGTCTTTGCCAAATGTCATTATAAACTTCTTGATATTCTGTATAATAGCCTTTTCTATCACACGCTCATCCACGTCGTCGGGCTTGTCCACCTCTATCTCGTCCACGTTGATGTAGTCAAGCAAGTATTCGTCTTTAAACATTCCTACCGCCTTGCGGGCGTTGCCAGCTGGCATTGTCTGCAAAAAGTTGTTGGCAGCGGCGTTTGGGTAATCTCCGTTTTTTAAGGCGTTTAGCACGTCGCGTAAGTCGTATTTGTCCCAATTGTGGAGGACGGTCTGATGGATGAAGAAGAGTATCTTGTTGATATCCTTGGTCTTGTGCAGAATCTCCATATGGTGCGAAAAACTGATGCCCAAAAACTCGTCCCTATTGATTTCAGCCGACATTGGCGACCATCTTGCCAATGAAAATGTGTCTATGTCGATATGTTTCTTGGTGTCAGTGAGTTGCAATTCGCTCGCCGACGGCGAGCAATTTAGATACCGTGTCCAATACTCGGCAAAGAGACGCATATTGCGGATGTTTTGTTCTGAAAAACCGTGGAGACCAGGCAGTTCGCGGCGCAGTTGCTCGCTGATGCGGGTTATCGCGCCAGTACCCCATACACCTTTGCGCGAATTTGCCGACACGTAGCATCCTATGCCGTAATACAACGACAATTGCTCGCCTGTAAGCATTTTAGCGGCGCGGTATTGGCTTTGCAATATCGCTTGTTTTATGATGCTTACCGCTTCGTTGTAGTTTCCTGTTGCCATATTATCCGTGTTGAAATGTTAAAAAATGTAATAATGCTCGCCGACGGCGAGCAAATTTGATTCTGTGCCTTTGGATAGCCAAAATTACAATAAAAACAACAAATTAGCAAAATAAAAGTAGATACCGCGTATTTTTTGTCCTTTTTTTATTAATTTTGCACCGTAATAAAATTATCATATCAAAAGAAATCTCAATGGAAAAAGATCAGGAAATTTTTGACCTTATCGACAAGGAATACGACCGTCAAAAGAACGGAATCGAACTCATTGCGTCGGAGAACTTCGTGAGTGCCAATGTGATGCGCGCTATGGGCAGCATCCTCACCAACAAGTACGCCGAGGGCTTGCCCGGCAAGCGTTTCTACGGCGGATGCGGCATCGTGGACCAGGTGGAGACCATCGCCATCGAGCGTCTCAAAAAACTCTACGACGCCGAATGGGTCAACGTACAGCCCCACTCGGGCGCACAGGCCAATATGGCAGTGCTTTCTACTGTATTGCAGCCCGGCGACACCTTTATGGGTCTCGACCTCGACCACGGCGGACACCTCTCGCACGGCTCACCCGTCAACTCTTCGGGCAAACTCTACAACCACGTTTCCTACAACGTCAACGAAAAGACAGGTCTCGTTGACTACGACCAGATGGAGCGCGTGGCGTTGGAGTGCAAGCCCAAACTCATCATCGGCGGCGCGTCGGCTTATTCCCGCGATTGGGACTACGAGCGTATGCGTGCCATCGCCGACAAGGTGGGCGCACTTGTGATGATAGATATGGCTCACCCCGCCGGTCTTATCGCCGCAGGCCTCCTCAAAAACCCGCTCAAATACGTCCACATCGTAACATCCACCACCCACAAGACCCTCCGTGGACCTCGCGGCGGCATCATCCTCTTGGGCAAGGATTTCGAGAATCCGTGGGGCTTGAAAACTCCCAAGGGCGTTACCAAAACAATGTCGCAACTCCTTGATTCTGCGGTGTTCCCCGGCATCCAGGGCGGTCCTTTGGAGCACGTAATCGCTGCCAAGGCTGTTGCATTTGGCGAGGCGTTGACTCCCGAATTCAAGGAATACCAGAAACAGGTACAGAAGAACGCCCGCGTAATGGCTGGCGAACTTATGAACCGTGGTTACAAAATCCTCTCCGGCGGCACCGACAACCATTCTATGCTCGTTGACCTCCGTCAGAATTTCCCCGACATCACCGGCAAGGAAGTTCAGATTGCATTGGAGAAGGCAGGCATCACCGCCAACAAGAATATGGTTCCCTTCGACTCCCGCTCGGCGTTCCAGACTTCGGGCATCCGTCTTGGCACACCCGCAATCACCACCCGTGGCCTCAAAGAGAACGAAATCCTCCGCGTAGTTGACTTCATCGACACCGTCATCAAAAACATCAACAACGAAGACGTAATCGCCAAAGTACACGGCGAAGTAGTCGATATGATGAAAAACTATCCTTTGGACAAGTAAGATTGGAGTGCGGACGGCTCGTCCGCCAAACAATTTGAGTGTGGACATCTCGTCCGCCAAACATATTTTGGAGTGCCGACATCTCGTCCGCACTCCATTTTTTATTACGCATAATGCGTAAAATTTAAATATTCCTTAATATTCTGTTTGCCAAAAGTTTCGTAAATTGCGGGTTGATATTTTCTACTTATGGATTCTAAGAAGAAACGGAAATATAGACTTTTCAGGACGTTGTGTAGGTTCAACGAATGGCGCATCCAGCATATCAGCACGTCGCAGTATATGATAATACTGAGCATTTTGGCGGGCTTGATAGCGTCGGTGGTGGCGTGGGTGCTGCGTACCCTCACACATTCTATCAGCGACGCGCTCAAAGATTTGAACGATTTTGCGCAGTTGGATGGGCTGTCGTTTGTGTATCCTATTGTGGGCATATTGCTTACGATGGTATTTGTCAATTATATCCTCAGACACAATGTGAGCGGCGGCAT
>JAFXMJ010000099.1 GCA_017530465.1 Bacteroidales bacterium | reverse complement strand
TGTGGTTCAGGTGATTCGTTGGATAGACGACCGTCAAAACGGCACTCAACGTCCGATTGTTTACTTCGACCTTGACGGCACTCTTGTGGATTTCGCCAAGGGTGTAAGAAAATTTGACGCGCAGATTGTACAGCAATACGAGGGGCATCCGTGGGACATTCCGGGATATTTTGCGGCGTTGGAACCGATGCCGAGCGCGGTGAAGGCGTTCAGGACATTGTCGTTGAAATACGACACTTATATCCTTACGAGTGCGCCGTTCAGCAATCCGACTGCGTGGAGCGACAAGATGCAGTGGGTGCAGAAGTGGCTTGGCGTGGCGGCGTACCGCCGTCTGATAATCTCGCACCACAAGAATCTCAATTATGGCGACTACCTCATCGACGACCGCCCCTACAACGGCGCGGAAGACTTTATGGGCGCATTTCTGCATTTCGGCGAGGCTCCATACAAGACCTGGGACGACGTGATGGAGTTTTTCAAACATATAAGTTGACAATTTCCGCGAAAATTTATTATCTTTGCACCGGTTTTATAAAGCAAAAATATTATGAACAATACCGGTAAGATTCCCGTAACTATATTGACGGGATTTTTGGGTGCAGGCAAGACTACACTTCTTAATAACATCATAACCAAGTATTCCGCCAAGAAATTCGCGGTAATCGAGAATGAATTTGGCGAGATTGGCATCGACGGAGGACTCATCGTCGGCAACATCGAGAGTATGTACGAACTCTCCAACGGCTGCATTTGTTGCAACCTCAGCGAGGGTCTCACCAACACGCTCAACAATCTTTTGACCTCTAAGTATCAGTTTGACAACCTCCTCATCGAGACCACCGGCATCGCCGACCCGTCGGGCGTCATAGACAATTTTATGGCATACGAGGAGATTTACAAGAAATTCATCGTGGATTCGGTGATATGTCTTGCCGACGCGCAGACATACGAGGAATCCGCCGAGGAACAGCCCGAAGTTCACCGTCAACTCGCTGTGGCTGACATCATTATCCTCAACAAAATCGAGGACGTAACGCCAGAATACGGCGAGCACATCAAGAAACTCATCCGCTCCGTCAATCCGACTGCAAAACTCTATTGCACGTCCCACGCCAAGATTGACAACATCGACATCCTCGATACTTTCGCCTATTCGCCTGAGAATGTGGAGAAACTCGTGGTGGATTTCAAGAACGCAACGCCCCTGAAATTCGATATGATGGATTTCAACGACAATGCGCCTTCCTTTGCCGCCAATCCTAAAAACAAGCACAACGATGCGTTCCATCACAGCATTGTGTCTGAGGGATTTACGGTGCAGGGCGATATGGACGAGAAGATGTTTGTAGAGTGGCTGCAAGGCGTATTGCAGTACAATTCGGCGAGCGTTTTCCGTGTCAAGGGCATCATTTCCTTCGCCGGACGCAACAAGAAATACATCCTCCAATCTGTGCGCCAATACTTCTTCATTGAGGAGGGCGGCGATTGGAAGGACGACGAACAGAGGTACTCAAAAATCGTCTTCATCGGCAAAAAACTCAACCGCGAGGCCATCGAAGATTATCTCCAAAGTTTTGTAATATAACAACTTACACTATGCGCAACAGACGAAAAAAATCAACGCCCTCGGCGGCGTCAGAAGAACGATTAATAGCCGACAAGGATGCCGCACTGCTCGAATACCTCTTTGAGCGGCTTTCGACGTGGAGCAAGACCAACGTCCGCGAACTTTTGAAATCGGGTCGCGTGGTTGTGGACGGCATCGGCACAACGGCTTTTGACTATCCCGTGCACCGTGGCGCGGAAATCCGCCTGTTGCCGCGTCCAAAACTCCTGCAACAAGGCGGCATCAACCATTCGATGCTCGACATTCTTTATGAGGATTACGACGTCATTGTGGTGAATAAGCACGAAGGTCTTCTCTCCGTTGGCACCGACGGCGACAAGGAGAATACTGCCTATCATATTGTAAATGTGCACGTAAAGAAGCAGGGTAAGGGACATCACATCTACGTCGTCCACCGTCTCGACCGCAAGACTTCGGGCGTGATGATGTTTGCCAAGAGTATGGCTGCGCGTGATGCCCTGCGCAACAATTGGAGCCGTATGGTATTGGAGCGGTCTTATTACGCCGTTGTGGAGGGCTGTCCCAAAATCAAGAGCGACACCATCAAATCGTATCTCACCGAGGACAAAATGCTCAAAATTCATTCGTCGTTCATCAACAATGGCGGTCAACTCGCCACCACGCATTATGACGTAATCCAGAGCAACGGCGACTATTCGCTCGTAAAACTCAACCTCGACACCGGACGCAAAAACCAAATCCGCGTCCAGATGTCGGCGATAGGTCATCCCGTGGCGGGCGACGCCAAATACGATGCCAAGACCAACCCATTGAAGCGTGTATGTCTCCACGCCGCCACATTGGAGTTCATCCACCCAAAAACCGGCAAGCCGATGAAATTTGAAGTGCCAGTGCCGGGAGGATTTTATAAGGTGGTGAAGGTGGGGGCGTCGCTTGTCAACGCTCCGAAAAAAGCGGACGATGCGCCAAAAAACAATCCGAAATAACGTTTCCCAATCCCCTAAAAAAGCGATAGCCTGCGAACATCTTGGAAGATTGTTTCGCAGGCTATCTTTGTGTTGTGTCTGTTGTGTTCTATCTACTACTTGAGGTCTTCGGGGGTAAAGAGAAGTTCAACAGTATCGGTGCCGTCAGTATAAACATACTTGAGGCTGCAACCAATTGATGCAATGGTCTCGAAGAAGTCCTTGTTGGTAGCCTTGAGCTGTGCTGCTGCAGTTGCCTTGTCCACATTGGCGAGTGCTTCCATGTCAGTGCCTTCGGGAACAGTGGAGTTGATTACGATTGTGCTACCTTCTGCTTTTGCGGAAGTCATGGTGATGCCGTTGCCCATATCCTTGGGGCAGGTCTTTTGGAGTTCGTCAGCGAGTGCGGATGCTGTAACGCCGCCGCAGCTGTTGAGCGAGATGCTGATGCTGAGTACCATCAGCAACATTGCGAAAATAGATGCAATCTTTTTCATAATTGTAGAATTTGATTAAATTAGTGAATAAATTGTTTAAATGTCATTAGCATTTGAACGACGCTGCAAAATTAAACAAAATTTTGAATTATTTGATTTAATTTTACTTTTTTGCGTCGTTTTTTCAATCTTAGAGGTCTGTAGCCTCGTAGGTGAACTCTACCGTGTCATCGCTGCAATTGACGCGGATGATCAGCTTGGTATTGGAGTCCTTCATTACCTGTACGAGGTCGGCGTCGCTTTCAATGGCCTTCTTGAAGGTTTCCGACATTTCGTCAGTGGCGACTGCGTCTGACAGAGCCTGCTTGGCATCGATAGTGAACACTGCGTCGCCGTTGTTGTCGAGGACAGCCGACTGCATTACGACTCCGTTGCCGTAGTCGATGGGGCACTTGTCGTTGAAGTCGTGAATTGCGTTGACGATTGTGACTGCGCTGCATGATGCGAGTGTTACTACAATTGCAATCAGCAGCATCGAGATGATTGATGTGAATTTTTTCATTTTGCTTGATTGATTTATTGGTGATTAATAATTATAGTCTTATTATTCCTCCGGCAGTGCGATGTCCTCGTCTGCGAGGTGCTTGAGGATGTTGTTGAGGTCGCAGTTGGCGGATACGAGGTCGGCAACTTTGTCGATAGCTACGCGCTCCTGACGCATGTCGTCGCGGTAACGTACCGTCACTGTATTGTCCTTCAATGTATCGTAATCCACTGTTACGCAGAACGGTGTGCCAATGGCATCCTGACGGCGGTAACGCTTGCCGATGGTGTCCTTCTCCTCGTAGCGGCAGTCGAAACGGTACATCAAATCCTTCATCAACTTCTCTGCAACTTCGGGAAGACCGTCCTTCTTAACGAGCGGCAATACAGCCACCTTGACGGGAGCGAGTGCTGCAGGAATCTTGAGTACAACGCGGGTATCTACCTTGCCATCCTCGCCCTTGATTTCCTCCTCGGTGTATGACGCGGAGAGGATGGAGAGGAACATACGGTCGAGTCCGATGGAAGTCTCGATGACGTAAGGTACGTAGCTGTCGTTGAGTTCGGGGTCAAAATACTGAATCTTCTTGCCCGAATATTTCTGGTGTTGACTGAGGTCGAAGTTGGTGCGGGAGTGTATGCCCTCCACCTCGCGGAAGCCCATCGGGAAATTGAACTCGATGTCGGTGGCGGCGTTGGCGTAGTGGGCGAGTTTTTCGTGGTCGTGGAAGCGGTAATTGTCGCTGCCAAAGCCCAATGCCTCGTGCCACTTGCGGCGCATTGTCTTCCAATACTTGAACCAGCGCATCTCTGTGCCGGGTTTGATGAAGAATTGCATTTCCATCTGCTCAAACTCCCTCATGCGGAAGATGAACTGACGGGCTACAATCTCGTTTCTGAATGCCTTGCCTATCTGAGCGATGCCAAAAGGAATCTTCATACGGCCGGTCTTCTGTACGTTGAGGTAGTTGACGAAGATGCCCTGAGCGGTCTCGGGACGGAGGTAGATGGTTGACTGTTCGTCCGATACGCTGCCCATTTTGGTCTGGAACATAAGGTTGAACTGACGTACTTCTGTCCAGTTTTTGGTGCCGGAGATGGGGCATACGATGCCTTTGTCGATTATAATCTGACGGAGCTCCTCGAGGTCGTTGGAATTGAGGGCCTTGTCGTAACGAGCGGTGAGTTCGTCTATTTCAGCCTGTGTCTTGAGGACGTGCTCGTTGGTGGAGAGGAATTGCTCCTTGTTGAACTTGTCGCCAAACCTCTTGGCCGCCTTCTCAACTTCCTTGTCGATTTTAGCGTAGAGTTTGTCGCGGTATTCCTCGATGAGGTTGTCGGCGCGATAACGCTTTTTAGAGTCGCGGTTGTCGATGAGCGGGTCGTTGAAAGCCGAAACGTGACCCGACGCTTCCCAAGTCTTGGGGTGCATGAAGATGGCTGCGTCGATGCCCACGATGTTTTCGTGGAGGCGGGTCATAAACTTCCACCAATATTCCTTGATGTTGTTTTTGAGCTCTACGCCGTTCTGACCGTAGTCATATACTGCGGCGAGGCCATCATAAATTTCGCTTGACGGGAATATGAAGCCGTATTCCTTGCAGTGTGAGATGATTTTTTTGAGTGAGTCTTCTTGCTGTGCCATTTTATATGGGTGTTTTATTTATAATTCAACATTCGTTTTACGCCCTCGCGGATGGTGTCGTCCTGACGGGCAAAACATATCCTGATGACGCTTGTCTTGGTCTTGTCGTGGTAATACGCCGACATTGGGTACGCCGCCACGCCAAATTCCTTGGCGAGCCTGAGGCAGAAGTCGCGGTCGCTTTCCTTGCTGACGTCCGAAAAATCCACCAATTGGAACCACGAGCCTTCCGCCGGTGTAAACTTGTACTTGCTACCTCTCAATAGCGAGCACAGTAGGTCGCGCTTCGCCTTGTAGGTGTCCCTGATTTTGAAAAACAGTTCCTCGTCCTGTGAGATGATGTCGTTGATGGCGTATTGAGCCACGGCGTTGCCACCATTGCAGATATGTGCGTGGAATCTCCTTATCTCCTTGGTGATGTCGGCGGGCGCGGCGCAGATGCCTGCTTTCCAGCCTGTTGCGTCGAGGCTTTTGGACAGTGATGATATTAATATCGACTGTTTCGCTAATGACGGATATTTGGCGGCTGATATGTATGGCTTTTCGTATGCCGTGGTGGAGAGAGTCTCGTCGGCGAGGACGGTAATCTTGTTGCCAACCACGATTTTCTGGAGGTTGCGGAAGTCCTCGTCGGTGAAAATCCTTCCCGACGGAATGTGGGGCGAATTGATGATAATCATCTTGGTGCGCTGATTGATCATCCTATTGAGTTCGCTCCAATCCACCTGATATTCAGGGTATTTGAGAGAAACAAAGATTGGTGTGCCGCCGTTGATTTTGATGGCGGGGACGTAGTTGGAGTGCGATGGCTCCATTATAATTACCTCGTCGTCTTCGTGTATCAACGCCGTAATAGCCGCCCATACCGCCGGCGACGAACCCGATGTGACAGTGAGTTCGGTCTCGGGGTTGTAACGGTGTCCGAATGTCTTCTCGTAGTATCTTGCCATGGTGCGGCGCAGCTGCGGTATTCCTTCGAGCGGGGCGTAGTGGCAATTGCCATCGCCGATGCGGGAGATGAGTCTTTCCCTGAGCGGCAATGGCATATCGCAGTCGGGGACAGTGGTCATCAGGTCGATGCATCCGTCCGACTGTGCGATTTTCGTAAGGTCTTTGAGCGCGGTCTTTGCGCTTTCAGGTAGTTTAGAACGTAACATTTCTTATGTCTGTAATCGTGGGTAAAATTACAAACAAATTCCATATCCGCAAAATATTTTTTTGCAGATATGGAATTTGAACTCTTGGAAGCCGTGGATTTATTCTTCTATCTTGTTGCCGCGCTGGTCGATGTAGAAGTATATGAACCGTTCGGGCGCAATTTCGAGACAGGCTTTGGCCCTGCCGTTGAAGAATGTCTCGCCCTGTTCGTCCATAGTCTTGTAATTGAAGTCGAAGAACGGCGGTATCACGACGTTGCCGAGCGTATCCACAAAACCAAACTTGCGCTTGGAGGTGTCACTCGGGTCATACTTGTACTTGAAGAGGCGGAGACCCTCTGTGGGTCGGCGGAGGCTCAGGAAGTACGTAGCAGAGTCTTCGCGGATGTTGCGCTGAATCTGCGTCACCATTTCGTTCCTTGTGATCATCGCCCTGTTGTAACGCGGTCTGGCGATGGTGTCGGTATTGTCGTACCTGAGGGCGCGGCGGTAGAAATAGATTGCGGAGTCGATGTAATGCGGTGTCTCAGGCGAGAGCATCTCCATATAGCGGTCGCCCTTGTAGAGACAGAGGTCGAGCGGTGTGGTGGGTGCCTGTGCCGTGGTCTTTGTGCCGTCGTCGGTGCCGCTGCTTACGAATCCGATGCGTCCTTTCATACACCACAATGAAGCTATCAAGCCGATGATTAATAGCCAGATTACAAGTCCAATCACTGCCCTGCGCTTGATTGTCTTGTAGATTTTGAGATCCTCGATGTCTCCTTTCTTGTTGCGAACAAAGAAGTAATAGTGCACCGGAGCCCAAAGCGGTGAGAGCCAGCCTATCCACTTGTTGTTGTAGAGCTTGTCCCAGGATTGGAGCTTCTGTGCGAGTGTGTACCTTTCGGTGAGTTCCTTGTTGTCGGGGTCGAGGTCTATGGCTTTCTCGAAGTTTTCAACAGCCTCGCCATATTCGTTGATGTGCAGCAACGCCTCCGCCTTGGCTTCGAGGAGCTTGGTCTCCGCCTCGTTGTCGCGTATCGACGGGGAGTAGGTATCCGCCTCGATGGTATATGACATCGATTCTTCAATCTTGTCGGTGAAGGAATTTTTGGTGTTGATGGCCCTTTCGTATGCGTCGGCGGCGTTGATGAAGTCGCGCTTGGCAAATTTGAGGTCACCGTCTATCATGTGGTACTTGTAATTGAGCTTAAACTCAGCTTCCGACACACCTTTTTTATAGTCGTCCATTATTTCCTTCTCAACGAGTTTTTTTGCGTAGGCGTATTCGTAGATGTACAGGCCGCGAGAGTATTGCTCGTTGGTGACGTATATCTGCGCCTTCTTGACGAGTTCCTTGCCCTTGAAGTTGGAGAGGTCGCCAAATACGAAGTCATTGAGGTAATTCTTGACGTTGGAAAGTTCGCGACGTCGGTCAAATACGCCGCGCTGGCCGTTGTTGTCGCCGTCCTTTGGGAGTGCAAGTTTCTGAGCTTCAAGTTCTTCAAACTTCTGCTTGAAGTTGTATGTCATCTTGAGCTGGTTGAGGTTTGGCTCGCGAACTTTTTTGGTGGCGGATTCTTCTGGGGCGGCTGACGAGGCAAATTTCTTGTCGTCGGCAGTCTTCTTGTCGTCGTTTTTCTTGTCGTTGTCGGGGATTGTGATTGCAATTGTCTTGTAGCCGTCTTCGGACGATGCTGTAGCCACAATGGGTTGCGATTCCGGAGCGGCGGGTTCCGATTGCTGAGCTGCGGGCGCGGGTGTCGGGGTGGCTGGCTCCGTGGTGGTCACGGTGGTGATTGTGGTGGTCTTTGTGGTTGTGGTGGTAGTGGTCTTGGTGTCGTTGTCTTCGTTGATTATGGTTTCCACTGTCTCCACCGTAGGCTCCTCAATATGCTCCACGACGGTCTCGGCAACTGTTTCGGGAATAGTTTCTACTGGAGTTTCGTCTTCAAAAACGAAGTCCACAGTCTCGTCCGACTTCCTCTGCTCGGATATTTTTTCAAGTCCTTTGAAGTCGATGCCGTGCTTTGCCACGAGTTCAATAATATCGTCTGAGAGTATTGCCGTGGGTGTGATGGCGTTTTCCTGCTTGATGCGGAGCGACCAATTCTCCCACCAGTTGCTTTCTTCTGGCGAGAATTTCAGCGGCATCAAAAGAAACCATTGCTCGATTTTGTTGGCTTTCATGTAGGGCAGGTTGTCGTTGAGGGCTTTCCTGATCTGCCCCTTGCGAGAGTTAGACACGCCGTCAAGGAAGTATTTAGGCAGGAAAATGATGCATTTCCTGTCCAAAGACTTGTCCTCGGTCTTCTCGTCCTCCTTGATAGTGTCGGAGTTTCTGACGATAAAGTCGGGGTATTGCCGTTGCATTATGGTCTCGCAAAGCTGCGCAAAACCCTGCCGGGCTTCCTGCTCGTTGCTGTACTTGCTTTTAAAATCGTCCCAGTTAAATTCCATAATCATCTGTATATCAATAGTTTCTTTATAAGGATGTTTTTTTGAATATGTATGGCAAATATAAAGGATTTTTTTTGATAAAGAAAAATTTTTTATGGGATTTTTTTTGAGCGGGGTGGGGGAGAGGGGATGCTAAGTAAGCTTGACGCACAAAAAAAGCGGACAGAGTTTTTTGTTACCCTGTCCGCTTTTTTTCATCTTTTTGCCGCAGATATTGGTGGTGATTTTTTAGTCTCTCTTGAAAATATCCCTTGTGTAAACCTTGTCCTTAACATCGTCGAGCACAGCATCGTAGCGGTTCGCAAGGATTGCACGGCTCTGCGACTTGAATTTTTCAAGGTCATTGACAACGATTGAGCCAAAGAAATCGTCGCCGTCGTTAAGCGTCGGTTCGTAAATGATTACTGTTGCGCCCTTAGCCTTTATGCGCTTCATAACGCCCTGGATGCTACTCTGGCGGAAATTGTCGCTGTTGCTCTTCATAGTCAGACGGTAAACGCCAATGGTAACTGGCTCACGGCGACCGCTGTATTGATTTGCTGTGCTGTAATCGTACCAACCGGCAATCCTAAGCACCTGATCTGCAATGAAATCCTTGCGGGTTCGGTTGCTCTCAACAATGGCCGTCATCATATTTTGCGGCACGTCGGCATAGTTGGCGAGGAGCTGTTTTGTATCTTTCGGCAGACAGTAGCCACCGTATCCAAAACTTGGATTGTTGTAATGTGTGCCAATGCGCGGGTCGAGCCCAACGCCAGTAATAATTGATTGTGTATCAAGACCTTTTACCTCGGCGTATGTATCGAGTTCGTTGAAATAACTTACACGCAACGCCAAATAAGTGTTGGCGAACAATTTGACAGCCTCTGCCTCCTTCATACCCATAAAAAGTGTGTCGATGTCCTTCTTGACTGCACCTTCCTGCAACAATCCCGCAAATTGGCGAGCCTTTTCTTCAAGGAATTTCACGTCCGCAAGGCGTTGTATGGCATCATTTTCATCCTTGAACTCAGGCTTATCGATGATTTTGGGAACGCCGACAATGATTCGCGACGGATAAAGATTGTCGTACAAAGCCTTCGATTCGCGCAAAAATTCCGGAGAAAACAAAAGGTTCAATTTCTTGACACCTTTCGCAGCGTACTTTATATAAAGGCTGCGGCAATATCCCACTGGAATCGTACTTTTGATGACCATCACGGCATCAGGATTGACACTCAGGACAAGGTCGATGACATCCTCAATGCAATGCGTGTCAAAGAAGTTTTTCACTGGGTCATAATTGGTCGGTGCGGCGATAATCACAAAATCAGCATCCTTATAAGCCGTTGCACCATCAAGCGTCGCTGTCAGACGCAGCGTCTTTTCCGCAAAAAACTTCTCGATATATTCGTCCTGAATCGGCGAAATACGCTTGTTGATTTTCTCAACCTTTTCGGGAATTACGTCAACTGCAGTCACATCGTGATGCTGCGAAAGCAACGTCGCCATAGAAAGGCCGACGTAGCCAGTGCCTGCGACGGAGATTTTAATGGGTTTCATATTCGTTGTTTTTTGAACGTTAATTACCGCCTTACGGCGGCTTTTTTGAACAAAAATTACCGTGAATTACTAATAAATTATCGGGAATTATTCCAAATATTTTCCGTCATTGTCCACAAACCAATCCTTAATGGCTTCTTCAAAAGTCCATTTGAACTGGAAGCCGCTTGCTTTCATCTTCTTGCCGGAGATGTTTGTGGAGATTTGGAGCTTCTTTACACGGGCAGG
>JAFXMJ010000098.1 GCA_017530465.1 Bacteroidales bacterium | reverse complement strand
GGGATTGGCAAGCACGGCAAAAACACATTCTTTGGCAGTGCGCATCAATCCTTCCGCCATATTGTCGGAGAGGGTCATATCCACGTCGTGCGAGAAATAACGCTCCATCGTGTGCATCATAATGTCGGTGACGCCCGCCGCTGTCTGATATGGCGGAAGTGTGAAGGAGCGTTCGGGATTCATAATTGCAAACTTGGGGCGGCAAATGTCGTTGTTGTAGCCGCGCTTTACGTTGATCGCCTCGTTGGTAATGACGCTCGAATCGCTCATCTCGCTGCCCGCAGCCGGTATCGTGAGCACCGTGCCGAGCGGCACAAATGATGTAGCGGACGCCTTGCCGGTATAGAAATCCCATACGTCGCCATCGTAGCCCACGCCGTAGGCGATAGCCTTGCCAGAATCGATGACGCTGCCGCCGCCAACAGCGAGGATGAAATCGACACCCTCTTTGCGGCACAATTCGATACCCTCGTGCACCTTGCTAAGACGAGGATTTGGCACCACGCCGCCAAGAGTCACGAAATTGACGCCCTCGGCTTTCAAGAGGTTGCAGACCTTGTCGAGCAGTCCCGACTTCTGCGCACTCTTGCCGCCGTAATGCACAAGCACCTTGCTGCCGCCGTATTTCTTGACCATTTGGGCGACCTTTTCCTCCGATTCCTTGCCGAACACCACTTCGGTCGGCGTATAATAATTGAAGTCAACCATAGATATTTTGGGTTTTTAATTGTTGTAATGATATTGACGCTAATGCCGGGGGATGGTTTAATGAAATGTAAAGTTTTGACATAAAAATAATGCGGGAAATGGTTATACACGCAAGAAAAACATTATATTTGCCGTCTCAATCAAAATATGATACCAATGGATACAACCATATTGAGATGTCCCGGCTGTGGAGCCAACCTGATATTCAACGCCGACGCGCAGAATTGGGTCTGCGAATCGTGCGGCAGGGTCTCCACACAAAAAGACATCTACAGCATCACCAAGGATTCTGACCTCGACAACAAGACGCACGGTCAGGACATTGATCGGCAGCCGGAATTGAACCTATTCCGCTGTCAGAGCTGTGGCGCGGAGATGGTGACGGACGAAAACACCACCGCCACATTCTGCGTATATTGTGGCAATGCCGGCATTATGAAAAGCCGATTGGAGGGCAAATACCGCCGAAAGCGACTTGAAGGTCAACAAGTTGCACTTGAAAGACCAACTCACCCAGAAACAACAGCTGCACGCCCTCGCTACACCATACGTGGACCCTTCAATCAAGGTTTATGACGCTGCCGGACTCTTTACCGACCAAGAAATCGCCGACCTGCAAGAGCGCGTCAAGCGTTTTATCGACAATAATGGAATAGACATGGTAATTGTAACCGTCAGCCGCAACAATACTAAGCCCGACAATTGCAAAGACGCCACCGAAATCTTCGCCATGGATTTTTACGACTACAACGACTTTGGCACGAGGAAACAGGCTTACAAAGGCTACGACGGAGTGATAATGGCGATAGATAGGCAAAACCGCGCTTTTGCGATTATCGACGCAGGACACTGGGGCGGCGAATATGGAGTTGCAGAAAAGCAACACAAGAAATACGTTAATATGCTGGAATCCCCAATGGAAAACAAGGCATACATAGAAGCGATTAACACTTTCATTGACGAGTATGAAAAAGACTACCAAATCGAAAGTGCATTTCCATGGAACAAATGCATTACGTATTCTTTGCTTATAGCTATTTTATTGTATATAAAAGAACTCAAACGGTACAAGCTCAATCACCAACCCATATCTGCCGCACAATACGTGGTGCCCGGCTCGTTCTATTTGACAAAGAATGTGGACGAACTCATAGATACTAAGACTACCTCACAGTACCATCCTCCGGCATCGACGCACCATATTAGCAGCGGTAGCAGCAAGTCGAGTTTTCGTAGCAGCAGCGGCAGCAGTCACCGTTCGTCGAGTGGACGCTCCTTCGGCGGCGGCAGCGGCAAGTTCTGAAAAGTAAATTTTACGGTTTCAATTATTTTGCTTACCTTTGCCGACTGTTAGACAACAAGGTAACGATATGAAAATTACTAAGATAATAACGGCTGGGCTGATGCTCCTGGCAACGATGACCGCAACCGCGCAGGAGCGGTATTTCACACCGTTGGGTCGTATGTTCGACCTCGATATGCAGGCGTCCGTGGCGCAGGATACGGCAGACAGGGTGCTATTTACGGCTATGAAACCCGTATTGGTGCCGACAGACGAGCCGTTGCCGATTGCAAAACCAGAACTCTCGACCGCTCAATGGCTCAAACGTCATTTCTTCGACGACGACTTTTTGCAGTTTTCGAGCGACGTGCACGCCATCACCGTCAATCCAATCTTCCACTTCCAACGCACCTACCTCCGCAACGACAAGGAGACAGAGCTTGCGTATTATAAGCGCGTTTACCCAAATGCCGACAATGACGGCGACAAGTTTTACTTCCTCAATACCCGTGGTTTTGAGGCATTTGGACGGCTTGGCAAGAAGATTTACTTCAATACAGAGTTTTACGAAAACCAGGCGCGCTACACCCGCTACGAAGACAGCATCATCAACGTAATGCGCGGCATACCAGGTCAGGGCTTCGGCAAGGCTTTCAAAGACGACGGCAAGGACTGGGCGATAGTTTTCGGGCATCTTTCCGTCAATGTCAATAAGCATCTCACCATCACCCTCGGCAACGGCAAAAATTCCATCGGTTCGGGTTACAGGTCGGTGATATTGAGCGATTTGAGCTTCAATTATCCCTTCCTGCGCACCGACTTGAACTTCGGCAAATTCTATTATTACGTGCTGTGGGGCTATATGCAGTCAGACCATTGGAGTTATTTCTCCACGCACGAAACCGGCGAGAGCCATTACAAATACGCAAGTTACCACGTGGCAGGCTGGAAACCCAACAACAAACTCGAACTCTCTGTCGTAGAAGGCGTTATGTGGAAAAACACCAACAAGGACAATGTTTACAAATATGGCCCTAACGCGATGATGTTTGTGCCGATGATTGGATTGCCGCTTGCATCGTATGGCTTCAATGACGACAACCGTGTGCAGATTGGCTTTGATGTCAACTATACGCCCATAAAATACATCAAACTTTACGGTCAGTACAATTATCAGGGCAAAAACAGAGCCATCAGCACCAAGGATTTTCGCGGATACCAATTGGGTCTGCATTGGTTTGATTTGACATTCGGCAACGTCAACGGATTGAAAAGCCATTTCCAGATGGAGTACACGAGTTCCATCATCTCCGACGGCAGGCTGAGTTCCGATTTTTGGAATTATGGCTACCCGCTCACGACGCTCAACGTAGTAAGAAACGACATCGACGAGATTTTCATCTCCACCGAACTCGAATACAAGCGCGTAGCATTGGAAGGCCTGTGGCAGCACACGCAGTACAGCGACCGTAAGTCATTGACACTCCGCTATATGCTCAACCGCAAGACCAAGTGGAACGTCTATCTGACGGCGCAGAAACGCGATGTGGATTTTGCCAATTATGATTACACACGGCCCTGGCTATGGCCATGAGCACCAACCTGGTGCCGGATATTGCCAGCGGCCTGGC
>JAFXMJ010000097.1 GCA_017530465.1 Bacteroidales bacterium | reverse complement strand
GGCGAAATTCCTGGCGCAATCGGCACAGCCCCCGACCCTACGGACGGCAACCAATTCTGGATTACGAGCGTCTCCCGCCCATCCCTCGCCTACTACCCCGCCAACGAAAACAGCGGCACGGCGATAATCGTATGCCCCGGCGGCGGATACGCAGGACTGACGTATATGTTTGAAGGCACAATGACCGCCCAATGGCTCAGCAGCAAGGGCATCGCGGCTTTCGTGCTCAAATACCGCCTGCCCAACGACAAGTATATGAAAGACCGCAAAAACGGCCCCTTGCAGGACGTACAGCAAGCCATCCGCTACGTCCGCGCCAACGCCAAGGAGTATGGCATCGACCCCAACAAGATTGGCGTCATCGGATTCTCGGCTGGCGGTCACTTGGCGTCCACTATCTCCACACATTACAACGACAATATCTATAAGTCGGAGTACAACGTAAGCGCACGTCCCGACTTCTCGATACTCATCTACCCTGTAATCACCCTCGACCCCGCCGAGACACACGCCGGCACACGCGAGGCGTTGATTGGCAAGGACGCCGACAAGGCTTTGACCGACAAGTATTCGAGCCATTTGCAAGTAACGGAAGACACTCCGCCCGCATTCCTCGTTCACGCCCTCGACGACAACCTCGTGCCCTACGTCAACAGCATTATGTACACCAACGCATTGAGGGACAAGAAGGTACAAGCAGAACTCCACCTCTACGCCGCAGGCGACCACGGCCTCCGCGTCAAGAATCCCACCGACACCCAGGCATTCTGGCACGACGCCTGCGAAAAATGGTTGAGGATGAACGGCTGGATGAAATAAAGTATTTTTTGTGCGTTACCGATTTTTTACGTAACTTTGCCGCCAAACGCATTGATGTAAAAAATCACTATGGAAAACATTCGAAATTTCTGCATAATAGCGCACATCGACCACGGCAAGAGCACTCTCGCCGACCGTCTGTTGCAACATACCAAGACCATCTCCGACCGCGACCTCAAAGACCAGGTGCTCGACGATATGGATCTTGAACGCGAGCGCGGCATCACCATCAAGAGCCACGCCATACAGATGAAGCATACCCTCGACGGCAAGCAATACACCCTCAACCTCATCGATACCCCTGGACACGTCGATTTTTCATACGAAGTGTCGAGGAGCATCGCTGCGTGTGAGGGTGCTTTGCTTGTAATTGACGCCACACAGGGCATACAGGCGCAGACCATCTCCAACGTCTATATGGCTATCGAGAACAATCTCGAAATAATCCCCGTACTCAACAAGATGGATATGCCCGCCGCCAAGCCGGAGGAGGTCAAAGACCAAATCATCGAACTCATCGGCGGCAAACGCGAAGACATCATCGAGGCGTCAGGCAGGACAGGTCTTGGCGTAGAGGAGATATTGAGGGCAATCATCGAAAAAATCCCCGCTCCCAAAGGCGACCCGGAAGCACCGTTGCAGGCGTTGATTTTTGACTCGGTGTTCAATCCATTCCGTGGCATCATCGCATATTACCGCGTTTACAATGGCACTATCAAGACCGGCGACCACGTAAAATTCGTAAATACCAAAAAAGAATACGACGCCGACGAGGTGGGCGTACTCGAAATGGACTTGTGTCCCACGCCCGAAATCTCGGCTGGCAACGTGGGCTACATCATTTCGGGCATCAAGAACGCCGTAGAAGTCAAGGTAGGCGACACCATCACGCACACCGAGCGTCCCTGCGAAAAGGCGATAGAAGGTTTTGCCGAGGTGAAGCCAATGGTATATGCCGGCGTATATCCCATCGAGACCAATATGTACGAAGAATTGCGCACGTCGCTCGAAAAATTGCAACTCAACGACGCATCGCTCACCTTCACGCCCGAAAGTTCCGTGGCACTCGGCTTCGGATTCAGGTGCGGATTCTTGGGAATGTTGCATATGGACATCGTGCAGGAGCGATTGTCGAGGGAGTTTGATATGGATGTCATCACAACAGTGCCAAACGTTAGTTACAAGGTGTTCACCTCCAAGGGCGAAGAAATCGAGGTTCACAACCCCGCAGGACTTCCCGAACAAAAGGCAATCGGACACATCGAAGAGCCATACATCAAGGCAGACATCATCACCAAATCGGAGTTTTATGGCCCAATCACAAAACTCTGCATGGAAAAGCGCGGCATCAAAATCAACGAGCAATACCTCACTTCCGACCGCATAGAACTCAATTTTGAAATGCCGTTGGCTGAGATTGTATTTGACTTCTACGACAAATTGAAATCGCTCTCCAAGGGGTACGCGTCATTTGACTACCACCCGATAGACTACCGCGAATCCAAACTCGTGAAACTCGACATCCTCCTCAACGGCGAACCTGTCGATGCCATGAGCAGCCTCATCCACGAGAGCAACGCCTACGAGTTTGGCAAGGGCATCTGCGAAAAACTCAAGGAGTTGATACCCCGCCATCAGTTTGACATTGCGATACAGGCGGCAATCGGCACCAAGATAATTTCGCGCTCCACCATCAAGGCGTACCGCAAGGACGTTACCGCCAAGTGTTACGGCGGCGACATCACCCG
>JAFXMJ010000096.1 GCA_017530465.1 Bacteroidales bacterium | reverse complement strand
TGTGAACCCGTATTGGGAATATTCGCGCAACAAAATTGCCTGCGAGCGTAACCAGATGGACAAATACCGCTACGAGGGCTTCCCCGTTACCATCGTCCGCCCGAGCCACACGTATTGCAAAAAATCTGTTCCGCTTGGTCTCCACGGCTTGAAAGGCAGTTTTCAGGTTTTGAAACGTATGATGGAAGGCAAGCCGGTAATTATTCACGGCGATGGAAGTAGTTTGTGGACAATGACTTACAATCAAGATTTTGCACGTGGTTTCATTGGCTTAATCGGCAATCCTCACGCCATCGGCGAGGTTTTCCAAATCACGAGCGACGAATCTCTGACGTGGAATCAGATTTATGAAACTGTGGCGTCGCACCTTGGCGTGTCGCTCAATCCGCTGCACGTTTCGTCTGACTTCTTGGTATCAGTTGCGCCCAAAGAGTACGACCTTGCCGGCAATCTCCTCGGCGACAAGGCTTGCACCGTTGTTTTCGACAACACAAAACTCAAACGCGCCGTCCCCGGATTCTGCGCCACAACATCGTTTTACGAGGGTTCGCGCATAGTTATCGACTACGTGATGAGCCACAAGGAATGTCAGGTGCTCGACCCTGAATTTGACGCTTGGTGCGATCGTGTGGCGGAGGCTGTGGAAGGGGCAAAAAAGGGATTCTAAAAGATATGAAAACAATTGTACATAAAATCATTTTGATAGCGGCGATGGCTTTGATTTCGTTGCCGCTTGTGGCACAAGAGGATGCTGTTTTTAAGCAATTGAAAGATAATCCTCAAAAGGCGTATGGCAACGACTGCCCCTACCCTTTTGACAATGCCGTTCTAACCAAACCGCCGAAAGGTTATAAGCCGTTCTACATCAGCCATTACGGACGACACGGCTCGCGTTATTATTGGAACGAAAAACTCTATGCCGAACTCGACACCTTGCTTACCGAAGCCCACAGCAAAGGTCTGTTGACACCGCTTGGCAAACAGTTTTACACCAATTTTATGTCTATAAAAGACGAACTTACCACAGGCGTCAGCGAACTCACGCAACTTGGTTGGGAACAGCATCAAAAGATTGCGCGGATTATGTACAACAATTTTCCCGAGGTGTTCAAAAAAGGCGGGAATGTATTCGCAATTTCTTCATTGACAGGACGTTGCGTAATCAGTATGTCGGCATTTTGTCAAGAACTTGTGCAGTGCAATCCCAAAATTGAAATCCGTGAGCAATCGTCGCGCTTCACTCTCGACGGCGTTGTGCCATCTGACAAGCAAAACCCTGTTAAACACACGTTTACCAAATCGAAACCGCGTTACGAGGCCAATATCAACAATTTTCCAAAAGATAATGATTTGCGCGACAAAATAATTTCGCGGGTTTTCTCATCCACCGACGGGTTGCCCGGCAATCTCCATCATATTTCGTCAAACCTGATGCACCTGTACACCTCGCTGCCCAACATTGCACACGAGGGCATTATGGACGGTATTATCACCGACGACGAGATGATTGATTCTTGGGAACGCTCCAACCTCGGCTCTTATTCGTGGGTGTTTAGCCTTCAATCCGAGGCCGTTCCAATCTTGCGCGACATCATCAACAAGACCGATGCAGTAATCTCCGGCAAAAGCGACCACATTGCCGACCTGCGTTTTGGACACGATTCGTTCATTGGTCCGCTCACAGTTTTGATGGGTCTCAACGGTGCCGACCGCGACCCCGAAAACCCATCCGATGTCAAAAATTGTTATCAAAATTTTGAAACCTGTATGGCGTGCAATCTTCAATTGGTGTTTTACCACAGCGGCAAAGCATCGGATAATGTGTTAGTGAAATGCTTGCTCAATGGCAAGGAAACAGACTGCCAGTAGAAACAGGAAATTGGCCGTATTACAAGTGGACGGATGTGAAGAAGGTGTATGAGAAGCGGTGCAAAGATGTGAAAAAGGATTGGTGATTTTTGTGGATATTTTGTATCAGTTTTTTTTGCAAAAATCTGACAAATATTTTACCTTTGCCCAAAAATCCCTTGGAAACGTGCGGTTGACGGGTGAAAAATCTCTTGGAAACGTGCGGTTGACGGGATAAAAATCTCTTGGAAACGTGAAATTGAATTATGAAACGAAAGATTTACAGCGAGTTACAGGATTGGAAGGCAAAAAGTAACGGGCAAACGGCGATAATGATTGACGGTGCAAGGCGCATCGGCAAAAGTTATATTGCTGTTGAGTTTGCAAAAAAAGAATATAAATCGTATATTTTGGTTGATTTCAACAATGCAAACAACCGCCTTATCGAGATATTCGATGAGTATCTTGGCGATTTAGAAATGTTTTTTATGCAGTTGTCGGTGTATTTTGGCGTTAAGTTGTACACGAGGGAGTCGCTAATCATCTTCGACGAAGTGCAACTCTATCCCAAAGCGCGCGCAGCCATAAAATATCTTGTAGCCGACGGACGTTACGATTATTTGGAAACGGGGTCGCTCGTAAGCATCAACCGCAACGTCAAGGACATTGTAATACCTTCCGAAGAACGCCGCCTTCCGATGTATCCAATGGATTTTGAAGAGTTTTTGTGGGCATTAGGCGACGACACAACAATGCCGTTTATCAATTATTGCTTTGAAAACCATAAGTCGCTCGGTCCTCTGCACCGCAAGGCAATGGATTTGTTTCGTCAATATATGATTGTTGGCGGAATGCCTCAGGCTGTTCTTGCATTTTGCAATACCAAGAGTTTTGAGGAAACAGACACTGTGAAACGTGACATCCTTGCGCTCTACCGCGCCGACATTGCAAAATATGCCGTGGGTTACGAAAGCAAGGTCAAGGGCATTTTTGACCAAATTCCGGCGGAGTTGCAGCGGCACGAAAAACGTTTTTTGCTTTCGCACGTATCAGACAATGCGCGTTTCCGCGATTATGAAAGTTCGTTTTTTTGGCTTGCAGATTCGCAGATTGTCAACATTTGTTATGCAGCCACAGAACCGACCTTGGGGCTGCGTATGCGCATGGATTCTCTCAAATTGAAGTGCTATATGGCAGACACAGGTCTATTGATTTCCCATGCCTTCGACGAAAAGACCATCGAAAACGAACAACTGTACCAAAAACTTCTCCTCGACCGATTGGAAGTGAACAAAGGTATGTTCGTAGAAAACATTGTTGCTCAGATGTTGAAGGCAGCCGGACACAAACTGTATTTCTATTCTTCCTATTCCAAAGAAGATGCGGCGGAGCGTATGGAAGTTGATTTTCTGATTCCAAAGCCTGTTATTTCAAGTAGGCACAATATCTGTCCGATAGAGGTAAAATCAACGAACAAATACACGATAGTGTCGTTGCAAAAGTTCATCACAAAATATAAAAGCCAACTTGCCACGCCATACGTACTCCACACCGGCGACTATCAGGAAAAAGACGGAATTGTATATCTGCCGTTGTATATGACGCCGAGGCTGTGAGGATGGGGATTATTTTACTTCCAATAACTTCTTCATCAGTTTCACGCATTGCCTGCCGAGTTCTCGACAATCTTCATTGACATAGCATTGGATTCCAAATCCATCGCAAAACGCATTTCTCGGTAAAACATACCCCGCAACCATTATATAAAGCGGTTCAAATTTGTGTGGGGCTTTGGGTGTTAATATGACCTCCGGGTCCACATAACTTGTGTTGCCAAATATGTCAGTTTCTATTTCGGTATCGTATGTAATGTCAAACAAATCAAGGAAATCGTCATCACTTGCCAATAGAAAATCATAATAATTATCAAGCATATCCAAGACCCAATCTTTTTCATATTCTTGGAATGCTAATTTCGCTTCTTCATATAGTTTTTGTGCTTTGGGTGTAAGATGATTATTCATATCTTAAATTGTAGTTTTATTGATTGTAGTTTTTTTGATTATGCAAATATATTTCAATTATTCTGTTTTCACAAAAAAAATCACAAAAACAGCGGCGAAAAATAATTTATCAAAAATCATAATGCCAATCGAAATCCTTAATATTTTCGTGTTGCTCGTGCAAAAAATTGATGTCTTCTTCGGTAAGACTATCCAATGTCATTTTCTCTAATCTTGCATACTCATTGTCCAAACTTAAAAAAAACTTAGCGAAGACATCAATACAAGTTTTTTTATCAATCATAAAATCAACAGGTTCTTTAACAATTTCTGTATGATAGTCTTGTACTTTTACCCTGCATTTGTCACCAATAGTCCATACAAAAATCTTAGCAAACCAATATTCTTCTATGATTAAATATGAAAACTTGTTGTTTTCGATACTGTCCAAAAAGTTAATAATATCTGATTGATAATAATGTGCGTAAAGAAAACGTATCGTATGTTGCATTTGTGCGGCTTTAAATGTAACATCAACAGTTATTTCAACAGCCTCTCTTCCGTGAAAACTCTCAAATAGTGTACTCCTTAAATCGTCAATGGTGCAATAGTCTTCGTACAACTTATAATCAATGACAAAATTGTTTAATAATTCGCATTTTGAATCAGGGGCAGGGATAATTTCGCCCAGCTCAAACCATTTGTCTAATTCCAACGAATAAACAATATCATCTCTCATATGGATAAAATTTGCACGATAATTAAATGGATACACATCCTTCAACTTATCCAATGTGCCGCTTTCGTATCTGATTTTATATACTTTCCAGAGTTTTTTGCATTTTTCTTCGACAAGTTGTTTGTCTCCTGCCATTATTGCTATTTTCCAGCCAGGAGTATCGTCGATTTTATAAAAAACTTCATAAGATTGGTATGTATGTTTTGTGCTCATAATCAATAGATTAATAAAACAGCGGCGAAAATACATTTTTCCGCCGCTGTAATTCATTGTCAAAGTAGTGCAATATTACGCCTTGCACTCCACGGCCTTCTTCTCAATATCGAGACCTTTTTTGTACGCCTCGATATAGCGGTTGAAGCCTTCAACTTCTTCGGGGGTCGGGGCGATTTCGGTGCCGGTGTTGCCTGCGAAGACTTGGGTTTCGAGCCAGTCGGGGAGCGACTTTTTTGAGGGGTTGTTGACTACGTAGGCTGCCAAGAGCGCGATGCCCCATGCGCCACCTTCGCCAGCGGTTTCCATTACTGAGATGGGCGAATTGAGGGCGGCGGCGAGGAACCTCTGCCCTACCCCTTTGGTCTTGAACAAGCCGCCGTGTCCTGTCAAACGGTCGATTTTTACCTTCTCTTCCTTGATGAGGATGTCGTTGCCGATTTTCAGGACGCCAATCGAACCGTAGAGATGTACGCGCATAAAGTTGGCAAGGTTGAACTTGTCGCTCGCGGTGCGGACAAACAACGGACGGCCTTCCGCCAAACCGGTTACAGGTTCGCCCGAAATGTAGTTGTACGAGAGCAATCCACCACAGTCGGTGTCGCCGTTGAGGGCGTTGGTGTAGAGTTTGTCGTAGATTTCGCCGATGTCGAGTTTCTGTCCAGTGATGTCGGAAAATTCCTTGAAAATGTTGACCCAAGCGTTGAGGTCGGAAGTGCAATTGTTGCAGTGAACCATTGCCACGAGGCTGCCGTCGGGGGTTGTTACCATATCGATGGCCTCGTAAGGCTTGGACAGTTCCTTGTCGAGTACAATCATCGAGAATGACGATGTGCCCGCCGAAACATTGCCGGTGCGCTGCTTGACGGCGTTGGTGGCTGCCATACCCGTACCTGCGTCGCCCTCGGGAGGACAGAAAGGTATGCCGGCTGAGAGGTTGCCCGATATGTCGAGGAGTTTTGCGCCTTTTTGGGTGAGAACACCAGCGGATTGTCCTGCTACGAGAACTTTCGGGAAGATGTCCAACAACTTGAAGCCCAGTTTGTAAGGCTCAACCAATTTGTCGAATTTTTCAACCATCTTGGCGTCGTAAGTCTTGGTGTACGGGTCAACGGGAATCATACCCGATGCGTCGCCCACGCCGAGAACTTTTTCGCCGGTGAGTTGCCAATGGATGTAGCCTGCGAGGGTGGTTTGGAACTTGATGTCTTTGACGTGGCTCTCACGGTTCAATATGCACTGATAGAGGTGCGAAATCGACCAACGGAGCGGAATGTTATAGACAAAGAGTTCGGAGAGTTCCTTTGCGGCTTGGGCGGTGTTGGTGTTGCGCCAGGTGCGGAAGGGAACAAGGATTTGGTCTTTGCTGTCGAACGCCATATAACCGTGCATCATTGCGGAGATGCCGATGGCGGCGAGGTTTTTGATTTCTACGCCGTATTGTTTCTTGACGTCGGCGCGTAGGTCTTGGTAACAATCCTGCAAACCCTTCCAAATCAGGTCTATGCTGTATGTCCAGAGGCCGTCAACTTGTTGGTTTTCCCAGCCGAACGAGCCTTGG
>JAFXMJ010000095.1 GCA_017530465.1 Bacteroidales bacterium | reverse complement strand
GTGTTAGACAGTTGCAACCTCAGCGTGTTGCCGCCGGTAGAAACGTGGATAATCATCCTGCATGACCTATTGGAAAGGCTCTCCTTGGGCATATCACCCTGACCAGTCCATTCTACGGCAGTAGCCCACGTGCCCTGCCAATCTTGCGCTTTTGCACCCCCCACAGCCATTGTGAGCGCGAGGAGCGATGTTAAAATAATGTGTCTTTTCATTATTTTTAGTGTAAATTTGTAAGTCAAAACTCTTTGCGCAAAATTAACAAAAATTGCTGAAATACAAAAAGATTTTTTTATTTCGGAAAAAGATTGGTAAATTTGCGTTTGATTAAAGCAACAATTATGACACCACAGAAATTCATTACGCTTCTCCAAAAAGAAGCCGCCACATATAAAAGTTTCATTGAAACAGACAGTCAGGATTGGATTGTCAAGGGGTTTATAGACGTTAACAAAAATGTCTATACCATCACCAATGATACAAAAGTCGTGTCAAAAATCATCGAAATCCTTCTGATACCCAAACTCGAAAGTTTTGCAAAAAACAATGGGTTGGAGTTGTTGCTGCCATCCAAACAGAATTTCTATCCCGACTTGACATTCAGGGACAATGACGGAAATTTATTTGCAGTTGACTTTAAATCAAGTTATTATAATGGAGATACTGTCAACGGATTGACGCTTGGTTCGTATTGGGGATATTTTAGAGAAAGGGATTCAGTCAAAAATACGGACTACCCTTACAACGCATACAAAGCACACATCGTTTTGGGAATGTTATATAAAAAAAGCATTGTTGACAACGAAAAATCAGTGTATTCCATCAACGAACTCTCTGCAATACACTCTGTTATAGAACATTTTGTCTTTTTTGTACAACCCAAATGGAAGATTGCCAATGATGTTCCGGGCAGTGGCAATACACGGAACATTGGCGGCATTACAAATATTCAAAACCTCATAGACGGCAATGGACCTTTCGCAGAATTGGGCGAAGATGTTTTTGACGACTATTGGAAGGGGTATTTTAACAAAACTGATGCCCGCACCGCCGGAATAGGCGAGCCTCGTTACCACAATTTGGCAACTTACAAAGAGTATCTAAAATCACAATCCGAAAAACTAAAAAAATTGCAATAACTATGTCCGTAATCATCCCTCCCATAAAGTCGCAAGGCATTAAAACCAAACTCGTTCCGTGGATTAACGACATTATTCTACGGTCGGGGATTGATGTAGCCAAAGCGAATTGGATAGAGCCGTTTTTTGGTACGGGTGTAGTTGGATTGAATACCATTGTAGGCGGACAACGTATTGTAGGCGACACCAACCCGCACATCATCAATTTTTATAATGGCATTCAAAACGGAACAATTACGCCGTTCAATATGCGCGAGTATCTTACACGTGAAGGGAAAATGCTCTCGGAGGCGGACGAAGACGGCTATGTGCATTTCAGGACGGTGAAAAATCGTTTCAACGCAGAACATAATCCTTTTGATTTCATATTTTTGTCAAGGGCGGGGTTCAACGGAATGATGCGCTTCAACCGCAAAGGCGAATGGAACATTCCATTTTGCAAAAAGCCCGACCGTTTTGCACCCGCGTACATCACAAAAATTTGCAACCAAATCGGTGAATCTACCAAAGTGATAAGGCGTTACGATTGGCATTTTAATAATCAGGATTTTATAGAAACCATCCGTCAGGCACAAAAAGGCGACCTTATTTACTGCGACCCACCGTATTTTGGTCGTTATGTTGATTATTACAACGGATGGACAGCGAAGGACGAGGAAAACTTGTTTAACGCTTTGTCTGAAACACCTGCAAAGTTCATTCTCTCGACGTGGCATCACAACGAGTTCCGCTCCAATGATATGATAGACAAGTTTTGGGGACGGTTCAACATTCAAACACAGGAACATTTTTACCACAGCGGCGGCCACATCGAAAACCGCCACGCAATGGTTGAGGCATTGGTTTTCAATTTTGAACTGCAAAACGCAGTACAAGTGCGGAAGGAGGAATTGCAGTTGGATTTGTGGGAGGTGGCGTGAAAAAAATTTGACGAACCAAAAATTATTTTTACCTTTGCTTCTACAAATTCAAACAATCACACCAATGGAAGAAAATACACCAACAATACCCACGGTTAACGATGTCATTGACTTCATAAACACAAAATTAGTTGTCAAAAAACATCAGTACTATGGCAAGGCAGAAAGCGAAGTTGAGTATATTATTGCCAAACAACTTCGCGAAGAATACGACGCTACAAATGTCCATAGGCAGCATAGTGTCGGAGGCTTTTTTGGTCTTAAATGTGATTTAGACTTGTTTGACAGCAAATGCTGTGGCATTGAACTCAAACTTGCAAAACAAATATCGGGCAATAGCTCTGCATACGAACGATTGATAGGACAAGCCGTTTATTACTCGAAAAGTCAGGAATTCATCCAGATCGACACGACAAACATACTCTTCATCTGCGGAGGTGCGTTTGACGGCCTTGACAAGATCATAGGCGCGCGTATCGGCAAGAAATCCATGGGATTCAATGCCGACATCAGCGACACCAACGATCTCAAGATCGGAGATCTTTTCAGACAGATCCTTCCCGAGGACCTTATCAAGTTTGGACTTATCCCCGAGTTTATCGGCAGAACCCCCATTTCGGTGGCTCTCGACATGCTCGATGAAGAGGCACTCGTT
>JAFXMJ010000094.1 GCA_017530465.1 Bacteroidales bacterium | reverse complement strand
GCGGTCGGAAAAAATCTCAAACTTCGGCGGCACTTCGTTTGTGTAAAAATCATTGTGAACGATGGCATTGATTACAATTTCGCGCATAGCACGCTCATCCCAAAGCGGCGTATCGATGCGCCGTTTATAGGTAATTTTGCTACTAACATTGTTTTCAACTTTCAGTTTGTCAAGCACTTGGTCGGTGGCTTTGAGCAACGAACAAAAACCGTACTCATTGTTGGCAATAAGGTCAACACGGTCTGTGCCTGAATATTTGGCCACTTTTATCGACATACTGTTTTCGTCGGCAAGCAAATACGCAACGTAATTGAGGTCGCCATTGTCGGTAAGCAAGTCGAGATTTTCCAAAAAATGATCGTTTAGCGCAAGACCTTTGCTCTCGTAATAAATATGCAACTGACGGAAAGTCAAGTTTTTGCGAGGAGAACGGATGCTGCGCAACGAATTGCGTACACGGTGCGCGTAGAGGTCTTCAATCATTGCAGTTGTCATCGGTTCTGCCGCCGTTCCAACGCGGATAAAACAGCCCTTTTCAGACAGTCCGTATTTGGTTTTGTAATACGGTTTTTCGCTGCCCGACGCCACAAAAATCTTTATAACAGGCACACCGTCAATGCGTTCCATCAAAACATCAAACAATCCCATTGGCGAAGGCAAAATGTTTTTTCGGATTCGGTCTTTGATTTTGAGCATATCACCGTCAATGTCTTTTACGCCGACGGGAACACCGTTTTTTTCGATTCCAATATACAAAATGCCGCCTTCCCTGTAATTGAGAAAGGCTATAATCTCCTTCTCCAAATCAAGGGAGTCGTTGAGTTCCTGTTTAAACTCAATGCGGTTGGTCTCTGTGAGTTTTGCGGACATTATTTTGATATTTTTGGCAAATATAACAAAGATTTTTGAATCAAGGAAATAATTTGCCAAATAGGGTTGTTGACGATATTAGATGTATGCCGACGGCCACATACAACAAGCATCCGCCGCCGAAAACATTTCTTAACAAAAAAATTATATCAAAATCCGTACACCGTATCAAAATTATTGCTAAATTTGCGCACGTTAAAACAAGAGACATATTATCAATTAATTTTAACTAACATAATAAAATGACAAAAGTAGCTATTAACGGTTTTGGCCGTATCGGTCGTCTGGCTTTCCGTCAGATGTTTGAAGCAGAGGGCTATGAAGTTGTTGCTATCAACGACCTCACTTCCCCCAAGATGCTCGCTCACCTTCTCAAGTATGACACCGCACAGGGTGGTTTCGCTGGCAAGTTTGGCGAGGGCAAGCACACTGTTGCTTACAAGGACGCTGTTCTCGAAGAAGACGGCAAGACTGTGAAGGTTCCGGGTTCTATCATTGTTGACGGCAAGGAGATCACCATCTACGCAAAGCCTAACGCAGCTGAACTCCCCTGGGGCAAACTCAATGTTGACGTAGTGCTCGAATGTACTGGTTTCTACACCAGCAAGGCTAAGGCTCAGGCTCACATCGACGCTGGCGCAAAGAAGGTTGTTATCTCGGCTCCCGCTGGCAACGACCTCCCGACCATCGTTTACAACGTTAACCACAAGACCCTTACCGCTGCTGACAAGATTATCTCCGCAGCATCCTGCACCACCAACTGCTTGGCTCCTATGGCTGCAGCCCTCAACAAATACGCTCCCATCGCTTCGGGTATCATGTCCACCATCCACGCTTACACTGGCGACCAGATGATTCTCGACGGTCCTCAGCGCAAGGGCGACCTCCGTCGTTCGCGTGCAGGTGCTTGCAACATCGTTCCCAACTCGACTGGCGCAGCTAAGGCTATCGGCCTCGTTATCCCCGAGCTCAACGGCAAGCTCATCGGTTCTGCTCAGCGCGTTCCCACCCCCACCGGCTCTACCACAATTCTCGTGGCTGTAGTTAAGGCTAAGGACGTTACCGTAGAAGGCATCAACGCTGCTATGAAGGCTGCTCAGACTGAGTCTTTCGGCTACACCGAGGATCAGATCGTTTCTTCTGACATCATCGGCATGAAGTTTGGCTCGCTCTTCGACGCTACCCAGACCATGGTAAGCAAGATCGACGACAACACCTACCAGGTACAGGTTGTTTCTTGGTACGACAACGAGAACTCCTACACCTCGCAGATGGTTCGTACAATCAAGTACTTCTCGGAGGTTAAGTAATTGACAATTAGCAATTAGCTGATAATTGGCAATTGACAATTATCCGACAAAAATTAAGCGGCGCACTTCGTAAGAAGATGCGCCGCTTTCATTTATTATATATTTCTCAATTACTTCAATTAAATCAATTACTTCGATTACTCCACCTCTTCAAGAGTGAACCTCTCACTGTATTGAAGCACGAAATTAGTATGGTTTTCGTAGCCTCCAAGTGGCGAAACTTTCTGGAAATCAAATTTGTAAGCGAGACCGTTGGAGGCATTGCCATCGGGACAGAAATGGAAATACTTGCCCTTGCTTGCCACCTGCCCCACGAAATAATTGAAGATGTCGTAGCCAGCAAATCCATATATTGCAGGCTCACCATTGAACCTATCGCGGAAGTCCGATACAAAGCTGCGCACCTTGGGATTGTCGTAATTGATGAAATTTGCAGAACGATAACTGAAATTCATACCCTGCAAAAATTCGACGTCGATATTATTGACCCTCTCCCAGCTTTGGGAACCGAGAAGCACAATTTTATAGTTTTCGTTTTTCTGGAGATTGGTCAAGTAGTTGATAATCTTGGAGATAAATACCTCATCGTCGCTGCTTGTCACCACAATCACATTGGTCTCGGTGATATTGAGAGCGGATTTCAAGACATTGTTGCCGCCGTTGTCAAAATCTATCTCCTTGAGCGCGAGATTGTTGATGGAATTGATGATGTTGCGGTAATTGCGCAAGAGCGTCATCTCAGCGGGTTTGAGCTTGCTCTCGCTGCTGTGCAGGAGTATCAGGTTGCAATCCGACATGCCCGCAAAAAATTCGGCGGTCTCCTCGATGGAAGTATTGTTGCTCGGGGTAAACTGGAACAAGTACGGATTGTCTTTCAGCAATTCGTTTTTGATTGCAAAGGGCGACACCATCGCGATGTGATTGTCGTTGGCAAATTTGGCTACCCTTGTCACATTCTCCGTGTAAAGCGGCCCAATGATAAGGTCAGCTTTCTTAAGTTCGGGGTCGGAGCAGATGGTCTCCATCTTGGCAGCATTGCCGCTGCGCTCAGTGTCATAGACATCAAGCTGCACATTGTAACCCTTGAGCTGAAATTCCCTTATCGACATCAACGCGCCTTCGTAAAACTCAAAAATCTGCTCAGTGTTTTTGGCGGCGAGGTTGTTTTTGTTGGGGTCGTTGATGTAGGCGTTAATCATAGACTCGTTTTTCGAGAGATTGAGCGGCAGCATCAATGCAACGCGGATGGTCTTAGACTTAGAGTAATGGTAAGTCTCGCAGGAGGTGTAGTCGGGGCTTTTGGCAGCCTCGATGCGCACCATATCGGCATTTTCGAGATTGTCAGCCGTCTCTGCGCCATCCTCGGGAATCGGCTCAAAGAACGATTCACTCTTGGGCAGCACCACAACGTCGCCCTCCTTGAAACTCGTCCTCGACTTCGGGTTGTACTTGTAGAAATCGTTGAGATCCACATGGTAGAGCGTGCATATAGAATTGACGCTCTCATTCTGCTTCACCGTATGGAACACAAAATTGAGGTCGTGACGGTCGGGGTCTTTCACATTGCCAACAGGAATCTTGAGCACCTCACCCGCCTTGATACCACTTTGCGCCTTGGGGTTGTAGCGGATGATGTCGTCTTCGGTGACGCCATATCTGCGGGCAATGCCGTAGAGCGACTGCTTCTTCTCCACCTGATGGTACGCAAATTCCTGTGTGCTACCGCCCGTGGCAATGTCGGCAGTAGCGGGAATTTTGATCATGACACCCTCGGGAAACTTGCCCTGCAAGTCCTGATTGTTCATACTGATGATCTGCACCGTGGTATTGTACGCCTTGGCAATAGCCTCGATGGTCTCACCAGGACGAATCTTGTGAAGGTACATCTTAGTGCCGTTCACAGTGATGAAAGTTTCGTTTTTCACCACATTCTGCGCATAGAGCGTGCCCATACCGCACGTCAACGCCATTATTATCGCAATTAATCTCTTTTTCATCTGACTTAATACTGTAAAAATCCGCTACAAAGTTAACAAACCAATGGCAAAATCAGAAATTCATTTATAATTTTTTTGCAAATTTATTGCAAACTAAATCATTGTTTATAATTATCTTTGCCGAGCTATACATTATTGTCAAATATGAAGAACATTATAATAACGATAATACTCGCCGTGGCAGCACTCACAGCCACCGCACAGATAGAGCTCGCAAAGCAGCCCAGAAGCATCCACGCCAATATTTTGACAGGCTCAAGAGCCATCAGCATCGCCCCGCCTACATCCAAGACCACACCTATACACACCAAGGGACGCGCATATTTTGGCAAGCTGCTGCCATGCGACATCGATTTTATGAAACAATCCACCGTCACCGACACCGACGGCGGCACCATCTACACCATCACGCTCACATCGCAAGGCGCGCACTCCATCGGCATCAGGACAGAAGGCCTCACAATCGCCGAGGGCAGCGAACTTTATATCTACAACAACGACAAGGACGACATCCTCGGCGCACTCACAAGCCGGGAATCCGATATGTCGCTGCTCACACGACAGATACAGGGCGACACCATCCACGTCGAACTATTTGTGCCTCAGGGTGTAAAGCAAGACGACTTCACCATCAATGCCATTTGCTACGACTACGCCAATATGTTTGGCAAGCAGAGCAAGGGATTGGGCTACGGTAATTCATGCAAAAACGAAATCGACGTCAATTGCGACGAGGGGCAGGCTTTCCAGGACATCAAGCACGCCGTTGTACTGCTCACCATCGATAGAAATATGGAGTCATTCGTCTGCACCGGCACTATCGTCAACAATGTCAACTGCGACCAGACTCCATACGTGCTCACCGCCGCGCACTGTGTCTGCGACCAAGAGTCGGCAAACAATACCGTGGCATATTTCAATTTTGAAAGCCAATCGTGCGGACTCCGCCCCGCGTCATCTGGTTATCAGTCGATGACGGGCGCATCTTTAGTAGCCACAGCAACACAGGAAAAATACAACGACAAGTTTGGACATACGTCATCGACCAAATACCCGACAATGGACTTTTCACTCCTGAAACTCAAAAAACAAATCCCCGACGAATACGCGCCCTACTACGCCGGACTCAGCATTTCAGAGACCGACGCCATATCGAGCGTTGCCACGATACACCATCCACAGGGCGACGTCAAAAAAATCTCGCTTGCATACCAAAAACCATATCAGGACAGCTACCCAGAAGAAGACCAAGAAGTGCACTACAAAAGTTTTGTACACTGGCACATAGCACAATGGAGCGTGGGCACCACAGAAGGCGGCTCGTCGGGCGCATCGCTGCTCAACAGCAAAAAACAGGTGATTGGAGTCCTCAGCGGCGGATACGCCGACTGCAACAATCCTGTGGACGACTTTTTCCAAATGCTTTCAAAAGCGTGGGCACCATCTTCCAACCTCGACAACCAACTCCAATATCCGCTCGCCCTCAATACGCACGTAAAGGAGATTATGCCATACAATCCGCTCAACATCGGCGAAAAATACCTGCCCGCCATCGTGAGCGCGACTCCAAACAGCGACAGCACCATCGCCGTAATTTCTTGGAACACAATGCAATTATCTACATCTAAATTTAACGAAGACTTTGAAAACATCCGCACGGAAGCCGAGATAGAGAATGTTTTCATCGCTAATGTGGATATGGACAATGACTGCAGCGCATGGCACATCGTCACGGATACCGACGCACACAGCGGCAATGCCTGCATCGCGAGCAATACAGCAACGCAAACCAGCGATTTTTTTTACAACAGCAACAGCACCACCAACGACTACCTGACACTGCCTACATTAGCCATCAAGGAGGGCGACACCCTGCGATTCTGGGCGAAGTCGGAAGGCGGCACATCAACATTGAAAATCAGCCAAAATACCAGGACGTCGCGCTACACCGAAATCGTATCCATAACAATAGGTAGCGATTGGGAAAAATACGAAATACCGCTCAACGAATTTGCAGGAAAATCCATATACATTAATATAAGCCACATCACCGAAAAAGGCGGCTCTACGGCTGTCTATCTCGACGACATCTCGATAGACAGCGGCAGCCCACAAAAAGACGGTCACACCATATCAGGCTACGAGGTATATTGCAACGATGAACTATTGCAATCAATATCCGACACCGCCACAAGGACATTCACGCACCACATCGAGCGCGGCACCACCTATACTTATTATGTACTCAATAAGTACGACGACGCCACATCCAACATCGGCAACAGCGTCGTCATAGACCTTGACGACACGCCAACCGCCACAAGCGAACAGCTGCGCCCACAGACGCCACTCCTCGCCTACCCCAACCCAACCACAGGCACAATCAGCATCACTGCGCCCTCCGACATCAGCAACTCCGAAATCACAGTGACGGATATGAGCGGTCGCAAAGTGATGTCACAAAGAATCAAAAACATACTCACGGGCGAAACGATAGAACT
>JAFXMJ010000093.1 GCA_017530465.1 Bacteroidales bacterium | reverse complement strand
GCCAACAAAGACGGAGTTGCAGTAGTTGCAGACATAAAAGCGAAACCACCTTCGTCTTCGAAGTTAAATACGTGTACAAGAATACTTGTGGTATCCTTGGATACACTACTTTTCAATAGAGATTTCCTTTCCGATGAAAGAGTAAAGCCTGACGAAATACTTCTTTTCCTTCCACTCTTAGAAATGGAAAAATCCATTGCGGCAAGAATATTCTCCAATTCTTGCCGAGCCTCATTGAGAGATATGTACCTGACGGGAACAGAAACAAATGCTGAATCTGTATTTGATACTTCATCATCAATAGGGGCAATGTCTTGTTCAAGTTCAATTACATTTTCTTTGATGCAAGCGGTGAATGAAACCGCAAAAAACATCAGGAACACAACTGCAAATAACGTGTTTTTTTTCATCGTATTTCCTGTTAATTGTTTCGTTGCAAAATTACACAAGGGGGAATATATACGCAATACCCCAAATTAGGTAATTATATGAGATTTGAATACCAATATTTTGGTAGTAATCAAAAATTATTTCTCACCTTTAATAATTATTTGTATCTTTGCCAATCAGAAAAATAACAAATTAATATACAATGGAAAAAATATTATTACTTGGAGACGAGGCTATCGCACTCGGTGCCATTCATGCCGGTCTGAGTGGCGTGTATGCGTATCCGGGCACCCCGTCAACCGAGATTACTGAATTTATTCAAAACAACGCCACCGCCAAGGAGCGCAAGATTCACTCCCGGTGGTGCACCAACGAAAAGACCGCTATGGAGGCGGCTCTCGGTATGTCTTACGCCGGCAAGAGGGCGTTGGTGTGTATGAAGCACGTTGGTATGAATGTTTGCGCCGACGCTTTTGTCAATTCAGCCGTTACGGGTGTCAATGGCTGACTTGTGGTTTTGGCAGCCGACGACCCCTCGATGCACTCGTCGCAAAACGAACAGGATTCGAGGTTTTACGGTAAATTTGCACTCATTCCAATCCTCGAACCGAGCAACCAACAGGAGGCTTACGATATGATGAAGGTGGCCTTTGAAATGAGCGAAAAGTTGCAAGAGCCTGTGTTGTTGAGGGTTGTAACGAGACTTGCGCACAGCCGCGCAGCCGTTGAGGTTGGCGCACAGGGCGACGAAAACGCCTTCAATCCGAGCACGGGACGCGGTTGGGTGTTGTTGCCCGGCATTGCAAAAAAACAGTACGCCGCACTCCTCGAAAAACAGCCCCTGATGCTCGAAGCCGCCGAAAATTCGCCTTACAACCGCAACGAAAAGTCAGGCACAAAACTCGGCGTAGTGGCTTGTGGCATTGGTTACAATTACGTAAAAGAAGCCATTGCCAATTTCAAAATCGACGGCATCAACTTGCTCAAAATTTCGCAGTATCCATTGCCTGAAAGCAAAATCCTCGACCTCGCCGCAGAGTGTGAGGAAATCCTCGTTGTTGAGGACGGACAGCCCGTAGTTGAGACCGACGTCAAGACCATCGTTGGCGACAAGGCTACTGTAATCGGCCGTCTCACGGGTCAACTCCCCCGCACCGGCGAACTCGACCCCGACAGCGTTTCAAAGGCTCTTGGATATGAAACTCAATCGCCCCTCGGCACCGCCAAAAATCTTGCAGGTCGTCCGCCGCAATTGTGTCAGGGTTGCGGACATAGGGACGTTTACACCGCGTTGAAGGAAGTGGCGGCAGAATACGAAGGCGCAAGGATTTTTGGCGACATAGGATGCTACACACTCGGCGCATTGCCACCGTTCCAAGCCTTGGCAAGTTGCGTGGATATGGGTGCGTCCATCACGATGGCGAAGGGCGCGGCAGACGCGGGACTCTTCCCGAGCATCGCAGTCATCGGCGACAGCACCTTCACACATTCGGGTATGACAGGTCTTTTGGATGCCGTCAATGACAATTCCAACATCACCGTAATCATCTCCGACAATCTCACCACGGCTATGACCGGCGGACAGGATTCGGCGGGCACCAACAAGTTTGAGGCTATATGCCTTGGTCTTGGTGTAAGCCCCGACCACGTGAAGGTCGTAACGCCCACGCCGCCCAACATTCCCGAAATAAAGCGCATCATCAAGGAAGAAATCGAATACAACGGCGTATCGGTAATCATCCCCCGCCGCGAATGTATGCAGACCCTTATGCGCCACCGCAAACAGGCTAAGAAACAGTAATTTGCAACGCCTGACGGCGTTGGTTTTTTGAACGAAAATTACCGTCAATTACACGAGAATTACCATCAATTTTTTGATAAGAAATTGACGATAATTGACGAATAAATTTTCGGTAATTATCGTTAAAAAAATGACCGTCGCAAGGCGGTCGCAAACACATAACAATTCACGTTTAGTAAATGAAAAAAGATTTGATATTATGCGGTGTGGGCGGACAAGGCATCCTCTCCATCGCCACAATCATAGGCGAGGCCGCCACCAAAGCCGGACTGCACCTCAAACAGGCGGAAGTGCACGGTATGAGTCAGCGCGGCGGCGATGTGCAGAGCAATCTCCGTCTTTCCACCGACGAGATTTATTCCGACCTCATCTCCAAGGGCGGCGCGGACGTCATCATCTCAATGGAGCCGATGGAATCGTTGCGTTACCTTCCATACCTTGGCAAAGATGGATGGATTGTAACGAGTAGCAAGCCTTTCGTCAACATTCCCAACTATCCCGACAACGAGGCGTTGCAGGCAGAATTGAAGGCTTTGCCACACGTTTCGCAGCTCGACATCGACGCCATTGCCAAGAAAGTCGCCAACCCGAAAGCCGCCAATATGGTGCTTCTCGGAATGGCTGCGCCGTACATCGAAATCGTTAGCGTAGAGCAACTTCGTGAGGCTATCCGCACCGTATTCGCCCGCAAAGGCGATGCAATCGTGGAATCCAACCTCAAAGCCTTTGACGCCGGCGTCGCGCACAAATAAACAGAAATTTTCACCACCTACGGTGGCGTTTTTTTGAACAAAAATTTAAGCGAATTATTACGAATTAAAACGAATTACTATAAAATAAACAATTCGTTTTAATTCGCTTAAATTCGTTTTAATTTTCGTTGATAAAAATTATTTGTGCGCGACGCCGGCGTCGAAGGCTTTGAGGTTTGATTCCACGATTGCATCGCCTTTGCGGGCGAAGACGGTGCGAATCGCCTCGCGAAGTTGCTCAACGCTAACGATTTCGATGTAGGGCGCAGCCATTCCGAGAAGCACCATATTGGCGGCTTTCGGGTTGGCGACTTCCTTGGCAATGG
>JAFXMJ010000092.1 GCA_017530465.1 Bacteroidales bacterium | reverse complement strand
TTTACATCTTCACACAGTTTATCCATCAGATAAGAAATTTTATCATCTTCTTTGTTGTTCCATTTTGATTTTTGTGAACAGACAATTCCACCAAGGCCAATCACCGATAATTCAATAACATCGTCAGATATTAATGCTATTACATTCGGTGTTGAGTGCTCTACTTCAAGACCATAGCCTAACGCTGCCGCCATAGTTTTTGGTATCAAATATACACTATGAACACCACATCTTTTTATGGTTCGTATCAAGTTTTCTCGATATTTATCAGACGGAAAATCTCCTGAAAGGTCAAAATCGAAACTTACAACAGCCTTCTTGATTATTTTGAATCTTGATGTTGCCGTTTTAATAAAGTCTTTCAGCATATATTCTGCCGCCGTCCAATCAGAAATCAAGCCGTCACAATATGATGTAAGTATTTTTAGTCTTTTGTTGACTTTACACAAATCCACCGCCTTTGAGCCTGTTGCAACCATTTGCTGTGTTTCGGTGTCAACTGCTATTACCGACGGTTCGTCTAATACGATATTTCCATTCTTGGCAATAATCGTATTATTACCAATGTCTATTGCCAAATCCTGACCCGAAAACGAGAACCATTCCATATTATAACTATATTATATCACCGCCTCATAAATTTTTTTCCCTTCGTGCTCAATCCACTCTGGCTTTGCCTGCACCACCTTGTTTTTGAGGAAGGAAAATGTAACGAGATAACCTTCTGACAGATTGCGCGTTGTGAGGTATTCGGCAAGTTGGTCACGACCTGAAATTTCGTACTCTGTGCCGTGCCAAATTTTGAGTTCGATGATGTATTCTTTTCTATTGTATGTAATTACCAAATCCATACGGCTGCCGTCGTCGTTTTCGGGTTCGGAGTAATAAAAGCCCGTGCCGTTGATTATCGGTTTGAGAAAACAGATGAACATAAAGCGGCCTTCACGCTCCAAAAACTCGTCCTCCTTGTTGCGTTTTTGACGGATTAGGTCTTGAAATCTGTTGATAATCAAAGGCATATTGAGGTCGCCGTTTTTGTCGATGAAAATTTTGCTGCTGGTGTCGGGGGTGAGTGCCGCAAGTTGATTATCCGAAATAAAATACTCCAATAGCACCTGTTGGAAAATCAGGTTGTGAATCTGCGCCTGAGAGTTTTCATTTGGGCGGATAAATGAGAAAGTTCTTGCCAAGTCTATTGGCAGATTGTCGGCGTAGTAACTCACTTTGAAGTTATCGAGCGTAATGGCGCGGAGAAGTTTTTTTAAGTCGGGATATGTCTCCACATTCCGTGTAATGTTTTTGAGGATAGACGCATTTGGGTCTTTAATAAAGAGTTTCACCGCCTTTTGAACGCCGTCCTTGCTCCAATCCTTGTCAAGATTTTCGTCGATCTCCTTGCAAACCGCGCTCACCAAAACGGGGTAGCCCGAAGTGTATTTGAATATCTCCTCCGAAATTTCCTTGATGTTGAACCCAAAATGATAATCGTTTTCGTAATCGGCAAGCATCGTGCTGATTTCCTGAGGGTTGAAAGCCATATCAAGACGGTAGTCGGCGGCAACATTCCACGGAGAATTGTATTTGTGGTCTTCTTCGGGACGGATTTTGATTTTCAGGTTTTTCACGTCGTAAACGCCCGCGAGTATCACCGACCAAAAAGTGTAAGTGTCGTCTTGGAGTTTTTCACGGTCGAGGTACATATTGCGCAACATCGACAAAAATTTTATAAACAATTCATTGTCAAGGCTTTGATCCACTTCGTCGATGGTGAGCACCACTTTTCGCTTCGTAAGTTTGCAAAATTCAGTGATTTTAGCTGACAATATGTCGAAGTCAAGTATTTCTGTTTGCTTGATATTCTGCCAAAATTCTTGATAATCAGGAGTTTTTATCAGGACTTCTGCTATTTTTTTGCATACGAACTTGCAAAAACGGTCTGTGGACATCCAATCTTCGGCTGACGATTTCTCAAAACTTGCCGGTATCACCAAATACCTGTCGGACATATTCCACAATATCCAATTCAACGCTGACGACTTCCCGAATTGCCGCGCACGGTTGATAGTAAAGTATTTCGCCTTGTTAATCAAGCCTTCGAATACTTTCATCTTCGCCGTAACGTCCACCATATAGTGGCGTTTGGGATTGCAGGTAACTGATGTGTTAAATTCTTTTGCCATAATATTAATGCCGGATTATGTTTGCGTTGCAAAGATAAAAAAAAAATTTGCAAATAAATTTTCGTGTAACAATAATTATTGTTATCTTGGCGCAAAATATTGTATGAATATGAGTTTTGACGAAAAAATACCAAACATCCTTGTCGTGCTCTATGTGGTGGGCTTCGTGCTGTCGTTGACGGTGCTGATTGCATTGTTGTTGACGGGCGGTACGGTGTGGCAGTACGTAGCGGCGGTGGTGATGCTGTTGATATTTGGGTGTTTGATATATTTTGGGCAGTTGAAGACAAAAAAAGATATGCCCGAATCTGTCGACGGATCCGACTCCGAACCCTTCGAGGAGGAGCAGATGCCGCAGCCCGCACCGCAAATCGTTGAAACTAAACCTAATACCATCCCAAAGCTGTCCAACCTCATCCGCACGCCGCTTGGCAACGTGTTGGGCGTCGCCAATTTGATTGCTGACAATTTCAATCCTGACCAAAAAAAGCAGTACGTGGATTCGCTTGTTGCCTCCGTGGAGACCATCACAGACATCGTTGGCATCATCAACGGCGAATCGGGTAGCAGTGCGCTCTCCATCAACGTCAACGACAGCGTAAGGGTGTTTGACCTCCGCAACCTCATCACGCAGACCGCCGAACTCACTCCCGGATTGGAGCTGAAACTCGAAGTCTATGGCGAGCTCCCGCGATTGAAGGGCAATTCGGTGAAATTGAGGCGGATATTATTGTCGATATTTGACTTTTTCCTGCAAAATACGCCACAGAATACACTTCCGGCGCAGGTGACGGTGGTGGTCAACCGCGTGAGGATTCCCATCAAGCCCATCAAATACAGGTTTGACGTGAAGTCGGATTTGGG
>JAFXMJ010000091.1 GCA_017530465.1 Bacteroidales bacterium | reverse complement strand
GCATACACACAAATCTGAATGGGTACGCCAACCGCAAAGTCCTGATGGATAAGGGCATTGAACAATGCCTCACGTACAGCATCTTTTGGAAACGGATAATGCTCTATGCGCGTAACATTGTCGTATGAAATCTCAGCGATCATATACTTCGTATAAAGAAGGTCTATCACCCTTTCCGACTGCATCATCAGAGAACCGTGTATTTCGTCTTGATAACGGATGTCGGCATCGTTGATGAAATACGCAATTTTTACCCAAGCACCAACAAACCATTTTTCAGGATTGCGGTGGAAAAGGATTATGGCGGCGCGTTTGAGTTTGCCGTCTTCGTAAAGGTTAAGTTTTTCAAGCAGTTCGACGCGCGAAAGATTCAGGTCTTCTTTTGACATACGCCCGCTGCGCAATGCCTCTCGCTTAAAAATATCAAAACTCTCCTTGTCGAGGTCGTCGGCGGTAACATTTTCCATCGGTACCGAGTCCCAAAACTTACCCGTCTTCTTCAAAAGAAAATTGGTAAGCGCAACCCCCTGCAACAATTGTTTGGTCGCGCCGCTGCGGTAATGAAATTCGCCCTTGTAGTTGACGGGATAGTCGTGTACAGGCACAGAAATCCTCACGACATCCGCGCCGTCCTCTATAAACGAATCCACGTCAACGAGAATACCCATCGTGTCGCGCACCTTGTTTGGAATGTCTTCCAAAAGTTTTTTGGCATCCTTAACGCCGCAGACGCTTCCATCGTCACGCTTGCCGATATACAAGACGCCACCCTGCGCATTTGCAAAGCCGCAAATCCACTTCAAATATTCGTCGCGCCACGACTCCTTGAACTCTATATTTTGGTTTTCAGATTTCATACTCTACAATATTATTCTGTCTCGCCGCAAAGATAATGTTTTTTTCTCTGTTGTGGTACGAAATATGTACTATATGTCAAAAAAACTGAAAAATGAAAAAAAACTTTCTATTCCTATTAGTATTGATGGCGATAGCATTGCAATGCTGCGCCGTCACCGAGCAACAGAGCGAGCCAACGCCTCCTATATCCGACATCGACAGGCTCGTCGATTCAGTCTATAACGCAATGTCCGACGACGAGCGGCTGATGCAACTATACCTCTACGCACCCACCACAAGCGACAACTTTATCATACAGTCGGGACCAGTGCCGGGCGGAGTGTTGCTGCCGGTATCTACATTCGCAACAATGAAAAACCAAATCGACGCACTCGGCAACTGGGGCGAAGTGCCGGGATTAGTTGCCCTCAACTTCATCCGACCAATCCCCGCCACGCCCAACTATATGAACCCTTACAACGTAGCCGCAAGCCGCCACGACTCGCTCGTAACGCATATTGTGACCACAACTCTTGCCGACACGCTGAGCGCAATTGGTTTTGAGGCGACATCGGGTTTTATAGCCAATGAGTTTGGACTGCGCGAAAAAATCCAGCACTCGCGCCGCATCGCCATCATCAATAGCAACGACACCACCACAATCGCCGCCTTCATCCTTACCGCCAACGCAAGCGTCAAGACAGCCATCGAATCCGACAACCTTTTCATTAGCGGCTCCACAAGTCCCGAGATGTATCTCATACGAGCGCAGACCGCTGCAAGGGAACACCCCGAAATCGACAGCACCATCGGGCAAAAAGTGCGTCAAATTCTCAAAATGAAATACTTGCTGCCGTCCATACAACACAGGACGCCGTGCGACATCCCCGCCACCGAGGCTTCCGCGATTTGCGCATTGAAGGCTGTCACCTGCATCAACAACGACGCAAAAATGCTCCCGCTCCCGTCGGGCTCCAACATCGAAATCATCCAAATCGGCGGCATCAAAATCCCAGCCTTCGGCACTCAGGCGGGCATCTACGGCGATTATAGTTACCGGTACACCGATACATCCACGGCGTCGGTAACAGCCGCACTCAACAAGCGCAACAAAAACCGCCGCAGCGTCATCCTGCTCAACTGCCTCATCACCAACCCCGCCACAGCCGCCGCAATCAAGAAGGCGACCGCCGACGGCAAGAGCTGCGTCATCAATTTTGACAATTCCAAAAACCTCGCCTTCATCGACGGCAAATGCATCGTCCAGCAGGTAGGCAACAACGCCACCGCCGCACAGATGGCTGCAAGGGCTGTTTTTGGAGAGATTGACATCAATGGCGCATTCCCATACAAGGACATAGAGGACAAGGCGAAACGCGGCGAAGGCGTCAAGATTGCAGCCAACAAACTGAAATATTGCATTTTGCGCGAGACAGACTTTAACGTCGCATACAAAGACACATTGGATTCTATAATCAACTCGGCAATCCGCGACGGGGCGTTTCCGGGCTGTCAGGTATTTGCTGCCAAGGACTGCAAGATACTCATCAACAAGGCTTACGGCAATCTCTCCTACGACGACAAGCAACGCCACGTCAATACCGCCGACCTCTACGACATCGCCTCGCTCACCAAGGTAAGCGCGACGACGCTCCTGACGATGTACCTCTACGACCAAAAGCTAATGGACACCGAAAAACCGCTCGGCAATTACCTGCACTACGACGACACGCTCCCAAAACCGATTATGAACGTGAAATTGAAATCTATACTCGAACACAAGAGCGGCATCTACGCCTATCCGCCAATCATCCGCTACGTCAACAACTCCATCGGCTGGAAGCGTCTTGGCTCCACCATAGGACTCGACACCGACACTCTGCCGCTCCAAACCCTCGCCGAAGCCGCCTACAACGAGATTTACCGCCCAAAATACGACAAGGACAGCGCAACCACCCGCGTAGCCGACAGCCTCTGGATGAGGGACAATTACAGGGACTCTCTGCGCAAATTTTATATGCACCTGAGCGTCAAGAAACGTCAAAAATACCAATACTCGGACGTCAATATGATTTTGCTCCAATGGGCTAACGAAGAAGTGGCAAAATGCCGCGCCGACAGTATGCTGCAACGCACTTTCTATCAGCCGCTTGGAATGACGCGCACATTCTACACGCCGCTCTCCCACGGCATCCCCGCCGACCAAATAGCACCCACGGAGGCCAATTCGTGGACAGGCAAGATGCTCCAAGGCGACGTACACGACCCGGCGGCGGCACTGCTCGGCGGCATTTCGGGCAATGCGGGACTATTTTCGACGGCATACAACATCGGAATCCTCTTCCAAATGATGCTCAATGGCGGCACGTATGGCG
>JAFXMJ010000090.1 GCA_017530465.1 Bacteroidales bacterium | reverse complement strand
TCTACAAATGTGGTCTCAACGCCGAGGAGCGACAATGTGTGGGCGAGGAGGTTGTAGGTGCCGCCGTAGATGGTTTTTTGTGCCACGATGTGGTCGCCCTTCTTGGCGATGGCCTCTATTGCGTATGTAATTGCTGCTGCGCCGGATGCTGTTGCAAGTGCGCCTACGCCGCCTTCAAGTGCTGCAACCCTCTGCTCTAATACGCCTTCGGTGGAGTTGGTGAGGCGGCCGTAGATGTTGCCTGCGTCGCGGAGTCCAAACCTATCAGCTGCGTGCTGTGCGTTGTGGAACACATACGATGTGGTCTGGTAAATAGGCACTGCGCGGGAGTCGGATGCGGGATCGGGCTGCTCTTGGCCTACGTGAATCTGTAATGTCTCGAAGTGAAGTTTCTGTGTACTCATTTTCTTTAATGTTTTTAGTGGTTAATAACTACGTTTTTACTTTGTTTTTGATGATGCAAAGTTACGGGTGTTGAAACTTCTATCCAAGAACTTTTTATTTTTTAGGTAAATTTTCTATTGCTGGTTGTTTTTGTAGAATAATTGTTTTGAATTGCGGCGTATTGCAGCAATTATGCAGAATTAATTTTTATCGAGATTTTTGATTAAAGTCCCCAGTTTTCTCTGTCGAGGCTGCGGTAAGTGATGGCTTCCGCCACGTGCGCCGCTTTTATGTTTTCTTCGCCGGCGAGGTCGGCAATGGTGCGCGACACTTTGAGTATGCGGTCGTAGGCGCGGGCAGACAGTCCGAGTTTTTCCATAGCCTTCTTTAATAGTGTCATTGATGCCTCGTCGAGGACGCAGTATGTGCGTATTTTGCTGCTTGTCATCTGTGCGTTGCAATGTATGCTGGGCGACTGTTCAAATCTTTTTTGCTGGATTTCGCGTGCCTTTACCACACGTTCGCGGATTTGCGCGCTGGTCTCGCCGCTCGCCTGCAACGACAAGTCCTTGAATGGCACGGGTGTTACCTCTACGTGGAGGTCAATCCTGTCGAGCAATGGTCCTGAAATACGGCTGAGATATTTTTTCACTGCACCGGGGGCACAGGTACATTCTTTTTCGGGGTGATTGTAATAGCCGCAGGGACACGGATTCATTGACGCTACGAGCATAAATCCTGCGGGATAATTGACGGTGGAACGCGCCCTCGATATGGTGATTTCGCGTTCTTCGAGAGGTTGCCTCAATACCTCCAATACTTGACGCTTAAATTCGGGCAGCTCGTCGAGGAATAGCACTCCATTGTGCGCGAGTGAAATTTCACCCGGCTGCGGGTATGTGCCGCCGCCAACTAAGGCAACGTCAGAAATCGTATGATGAGGCGAACGAAACGGACGGCGGGTCATCAGTGCCGAGCCTGCCGGCAGTGTGCCAGCCACCGAATGTATCTTGGTGGTTTCGAGCGATTCGCGCAGAGTGAATGGTGGCAATATCGACGGAATGCGTTTGGAGAGCATTGTCTTGCCGCTGCCGGGAGGGCCTATCAGGATAACATTGTGACCGCCCGCAGCTGCGATTTCCATAGCGCGTTTTACGTTTTGTTGTCCCTTGACGTCGGCAAAATCGAGGTCTATGGAGTCGTATTCGCTAAAAAATTCTTTTCTGGTGTCGATTTCGGTAGGTGCAATGGTGGGTGTGCCGTTGAAAATATCTATCACCTCCTTGATGTTGGATACCCCATATACAACAACATTATTGACGACAGCCGCCTCGCGAGCGTTTTGAGCAGGGAGGATGATGCCTTTGTATTTTTCTTTGAGGGCTTGGATGGCTATTGGCAGTGCGCCTTTTACGGGATTGATGGAGCCGTCCAATGACAATTCGCCAAGGATGATGTACTCGCCGACAGCGTCGCAGTTTATCTGACCCGATGCTCCGAGTATGCCTATCGCAATTGCTAAGTCGTATGCCGAACCTTCTTTTTTGAGGTCGGCGGGTGCCATATTCACAACAATTCTTCTGCCTGGCAGTCGGTATCCCGACGACCTCAATGCTGTCTCAATACGCTGTTGGCTCTCTTTGACCGCGCTGTCAGGAAGACCAACCATATAAAAATTGCAGCCCTCCGATACGTCTGTTTCCACCGTTACTGTGATGGCGTCGATGCCGTGTACTGCGCTTGCGTATGTCTTGACGAGCATTTTTTTGTGAGTTTAGGATTGTTGAATATAATGTTATTTTATATCATCGATGTTATATGGTGTCTCCTGGTAAACGAAATAGTTGAGCCAGTTGGAAAACATCAGGTTTGCGGTGGACCTCCAACGTACAAGAGGGTCGAGGTCGGGGTCGTCGTATGGGTAGTAGTTTTTGGGAATGTCGATGTGAAGGCCTTTTTGGAGGTCTCTGCGATATTCTGTGTCGAGGGTGCGGGCATTATATTCCGCGTGACCCAATAGGTACAATTCCCTGCCTTCTTTTGCCATCATCATATAAAGCCCAGCGTCGTTGCTCGATGCAAGTATCTTGATTTCAGGTACTTGGTCAATGTCTTTGGGCAAAATTTCAGTATGGCGAGAGTGCGGTACATAGAATACGTCGTCAAACCCACGGAAAATTGGGTTCAACGGTTCCAAGACGTTGTGCTTGAATACGCCAAAAATTTTCTCGTCGGTGTCATGCTTTGGAATACCGTAATAGTGGTACAGAGCCGCGCACGCACCCCAGCAGATAAACATCTTTGCGGTGACGTTGGTACGCGCCCAATCGAAAACTTCCGTGAGTTCCTTCCAATACGTAACATCTTCATATTCATATTGTTCCACAGGTGCGCCCGTAACAATCAGTCCGTCGTACTTGCGTTGCTTGATTACATCAAAATACATGTAAAACTGCTGCATGTGCTCTATCGGAGTGTTTTTGGATGTGTGGCTGCGGAGTTTTATGAAGTCGATGTTGATTTGCAATGGCGAATTGCTGAGAAGGCGCAGAAGGTCTGTTTCCGTGGTTTCCTTGATGGGCATAAGGTTGAGTATGGCAATTTTCAACGGTCTGATGTCCTGTGCGTTAGCCCGCGAATTGTCAATAACGAATATGTTTTCCTTCTTCAACAGCTCTATCGCCGGAAGTTTGTCGGGGATTGTCAACGGCATTTTTGTAATCTGCTTTATTTTTGGGCGCAAAATTAACAAAAATAATTGGATGGCTAAAAAAATAGCCGAAAATTTTTCACAAAAATTTTCGGCTATTTTAATTGGCGGGCGAGCCGCCCGCACTCCATTGGTTTATTTCAACGTCTTCAATGCCTTGACGTCATTGTCTGTGGCGGGGACGAGGCTTACTGCGAAGCCGCCGCCTATGACGGTTTTAAGGGTGAGGGCGGATTTGTTGGTAACGATGCCTTTCTTGATGGTGTAGGCTTGCGGATTGGTCTTGTAGTTGGCATCGGGAGCGTCGCAATATACTGTGGCTACGTACTTGCGGTTGGCATCGAGAAAATCAAATTTCAGGGTGCTGACGTGAGCCTCCTTGCCGGTCTTGCCGCCTACGAACCAACGGTCGGAATTTTTGTCTTTTCTCGCGATGGTGATGTAGCGCATCGGGTTGGCTTCCAGATAGATAGATTTTTGCCAATCTACAGCAACATACTTGATGAATTGGAATGCGTCCATAAAACGCTCGTAATTTTCGGGCAGGTCGGCAGCCATTTGGAGCGGCGAATACATTGTTACATACAATGCCAACTGACCGGCGATGGTGCTGTTGCAGTGGCTGTCGTTGTCGGGATTGAGTTTTGAAATGTCCATCTCAAAAATGCCCGGTGTGTAGTCCATCGGACCGCCTTGGAGCCTCGTAAAAGGCAGGATGCAGGTGTGTTCGGGATTGTTGCCGCCAAAAGCCTCGTACTCTGTGCCGGCTGCGGATTCGTTGCCGATGAGGTTGGGGTAGGTGCGGCAGAGACCTGTGGGGCGCACTGCTTCGTGTCCGTTGACGCAAATGTGGTAGTC
>JAFXMJ010000001.1 GCA_017530465.1 Bacteroidales bacterium | reverse complement strand
GTATGCACCGATTACACCGGCGATTTCAACGCGGTGCTCGGCAAGTGGCAGGAAGATATGAAGGCAGGTAAATCGCCTGAAATTCAGCCGCTTACCAAGAATGTGAAGGATTACGATGTAATATTCTTGGGCTATCCGATTTGGGGCGGTATTTATGCTTCGCCGGTGGCTACTTTCTTGAAAAACACCGACTTCCAAGGCAAAAAACTTGTTCCGTTCTGTTCTTTCGGCAGCGGCGGTCTCAACACAAGCGTTGTCGAATTGAAGAAAAACGCCAAAAACGCCAACATTGTGGATGGTTTTGGCATCCGTCAGGCTCGTATTGCCAAGGTGGGCGGTGAGGTGGAGCAATTCCTCATCAAGTCGGGTTTCAAGGAAGGCACAGTGGAAAAACGTCCTGAATTTTCCGCACAGAAGGAGTTGACTGACAGCGAGAAAGAGATTTTCAATCAGGCTTGCAGCGACTATCCGATGCCCCTCGGCACACCGTCAACTGTTGGTTCGCGCAAAATCAACGGTGGCACTGAATACCTCTACACCGTGGATGCTCAGATGGGCAAATCGCAGATTTACGTGCTTGCTCTCGACGGCGCAAAACCTGAATTTACAGAGGTGGTGAGGTAAATCAACAAATAACCAACGCCACTGACTCAACATGTACAGTATGTGGAAACATATCCACAGGCTGTACATGTTTTGTTTTGAAGCCATTGTTCTGCAAAATTTTGAGGTCGCGGGCAAGCGATTTTGGGTCGCACGAAACGTATATCAATTTTTGTGGACGCATCTGTATAATGGTGTCTATCAACATTTTGTCGCAACCTTTGCGCGGCGGATCTACCACCACAACGTCGGCTTTGACACCTTTTTGTTGCACGAGTGCGGGGATTATTTCTTCGGCTTTGCCGGCGATAAAATCCGCGTTGAGAATGGGATGGATTGCGGCGTTTTTCTGTGCGTCGTCCACGGCTTGCGGTATCGACTCTACTCCAATGACTTTCAATGCTTTACGCGCCAAAAACAACGAAATTGTCCCAACCCCGCAATATAGGTCAAAAACGGTTTCATTGCCCGTCAACTCCGCCAATTCCAACACTTTGCGGTATAGATTGAGGGTCTGCGGCGTGTTAACCTGAAAAAACGACAGCGGCGAAAGCCTAAAATCCAATCCGTCAATGTTTTCGGTGATGTAGCCGTTGCCAAAAAGCGTGATTACCTCGTTGCCACGGATGCGGTTGGTATTGTCGCAATTTACAATGAGGGAAATATCTTTTATGTTTTTCGCAATAGTCAAAATGCTGTCAATCAGTTTGTTATGATGTGGCAAGGATTGTCCGTTGATTACAATGGAAACCATTATTTCGTCAGTAACAAATGCTTTCCTAATCATAATGTAACGCACTGTGCCTGAATGCGTTGTCTCGTTGTATGGTTCTATATTATAATGGCGTAGGTGATTGATAATTGCGTTGACTATCGGGATGTTTTCTTGTACGCCCACGGGACATTCTTTGGCAGGGACAATGTTGTGCGACCGTCGCGCATAAAAACCCGCAACTATCTCTCCCTCAGCATTTTTGGCAACGGGAAAAATCGCCTTGTTCCTGAACCCTTTTTGGTATTTGCAGCCGGTTGTCGCCGGCAAATTGCTGTCCATGAAAACCCCGGCGGATTCAAGATGTTGGATAACGTTTTCGCGTTTTAGAGCCAATTGCGCTCGGTACTCCATCCTATGAATCTGACATCCGCCGCACTCCTTATAATGTTGGCAAAATTCGCAAGAGTCGCTTTGCACGTATCTCAGCACCTTGTCAAGGTCGGCGTGGGCGTAGGTTTTTGCAACGTCGGCAACAATGGCGCGCACTCTCTCGCCCGGCAGTGCGTTGCTCACGTAAATAGTTGTATGTCCGAGAGTTGCAATACCGTCGCCGTCGTCGCCAATGGCTTCTATGTCGAGTGTGAGGATGTCGTTTGGTTTCATTTCGTGCTACATTTTAATTGCACAAAATTAAGCATTTGCGTCCAATTAGCGAAAAAAATTTCCATTACATGCACAAGATATGGAAAATTTTTTGTAGGTTTGCAGACATTAACCAAAACCAAAATCAGATGGAACAGAAAGTAATTAGCGAAATAAACGAAACCATAAAAAAACTCAACAAGGCGGAAATCAAAAACGACGCTTTGCAGATATTTGGCTGTTGCGACAAACTCGCCGGAATTTATCTTGAATCGGGCGATGTAGATATGGCTATCTCGCTGTATCAGAAGGCGATAGACGTGTTGCAACAGGCGGGTGCGGCTCGTCGTGGCGAACTTGCAACGGCTCTCTATCGTCAGGGCTGTCTTCTCGGCAACAAGTATTACAGGGCGTTGCCGTGTTTCAATCAGGCTCTCGACCTCTTCACGCAGACCAACGACGAGGAGGGTTGCGCATTGTGTAATTACCGTCTTGGACGTATCACGCTGAATAAGAGTTGCATAGGCGAGGATTTTGCGCAGGAAGCCCTGCCGTATTTTTCGTCTGCTGTCGAGATGTTTACC
>JAFXMJ010000089.1 GCA_017530465.1 Bacteroidales bacterium | reverse complement strand
GTAACAAAAAGATTTTGAGATGTGCAAATTTTTTTTCACTCTTTCCGCATCCTCATCCACTTCCCATACGTCAGCATCCGCCAAATCCATTCCAACACGCCGAAGTTGAACCACCTCAGCCAAATCGCGCAGCACGCCACCTCGACGCCAAACACAACCACGGCAATGATTTCTGTCATCGTCAACCCAACACTTGTGCCGTACCCAAATCCAATGCCGTAAAACAGTAAAATCCCAATCACAGATTGCATTATGTAGCACGACAACGCCATACGTCCGGGGTAGGCGAGGGCCTTCCAAATTGCGCCGTCCTTGTGTCGGAGGTAAAGCAAACAAAACGCCGCCATATACGCCGCGCCAAGCGGATAGACGCTCAGAGTGTAAATCGCACTGTGGAAAATTGCGCCCCACGGTTGCCCTTGCATTGCGCTCCACGTATAGACCGCCGAGAGCGGAATCCCGATTGCAAAACCAATTTTTGTTACTTTTGACAACAATCCGGCATTAGTGTCGAGGTTTGCAAAAATCTTTTGACGACCGATGTAATATCCCAACAGGAACAACGCCAACACCTTGAAATACCGTTGCCCCGACACAAACTCCCACATTCTTTCCACCGCGCCTTGCATCAGAAATGCGTGGACGTCGCCATAACCATTGGCATCGCGCAGCCACGCGGCAAAGTTTTCTTCCGTTATCCCATAACTATTTGCGACGCTCCACCAAGCGTTGTAGAGTAGGGTGGAAGGGTCAATGCCTGAGAGAGTGCGCCATATTTCAATTATTATCGGTAATAGAAAAAACGCCGCCGACCACCGCAGCAACGTCTTCGGCTCGCAATTCCTAAATAACGGCAGCAACAATCCTATTGCGGCATACAACGCCAAAATGTCGCCGCTCCACAGCAACATCAGATGCGCCACGCCAATTGCCAAGAGCCACAGCATCCGCCGCAGGAAAAACCTGAACCCGTTTGCGCCCCTCTGCATCGCGTGGGATATTATGATATAAAAACCAATGCCAAACAGCACCGAAAATATCGTGTAAAACTTGCCGTCGATGAGCATATATTGCAGACTGCGCACTATGGTGTCGAGCCCGCCAGAAGCCATACCGCGTTGAGTCTCGCCGTCAAGGAATGTCCATAGCGAAAACTCCGGAAAATTTGCCATCGCGATGCCCAAAAGCGCAAATCCCCTCAGCGCGTCCAAGGCAACGATGCGGTTTTTGACGGGTTGCATTGTGTTGTCGTTCATTGTATTATGATTTGGAAAGATTATATACAAAAAAACACGAAAAACAATGGATATGTCTTTCGTGTTTTTTGACAGTTGAAATTCAAAAAGGTTTATGCAATCACCATACAAACGATGCCCATAATGAAACAGTAGATTGCGAAGTATATCAACTTGCATTTCTTGACCATCTGAATCATCCATTTGCAGGCGAAGCATCCGCTTATGAATGCTGCAATGAATCCCGCCAACAATGCCGTTGAGGGTATGCTAACGAGGTCGGCGGCGTGTTCGGCGGCGTATTCTGCGCTTGGGGCAATTATGTGTTTTACCTCCAACAACGCCTCGCCCAAAATAGGCGGTATCACCATCAGGAACGAGAATTGCGCCAACGACTCCTTCTTGTTGCCGAGCAAAAGTCCCGTTGCAATCGTGGAGCCTGAGCGAGAGAGACCGGGCAACACTGCAATCGCCTGTGCGATGCCTATTATAAAGGCGTGGAGCGGCGAGATGTTTTCCTTCTCCTGCGGACGGTAAAAATGCGTGAGAGCGAGCAAGATGGATGTTACTATCAGACAGCAACCTACCACTACCAAACTGCCCTCAAATATTGCCTCTACATAATCCTTGAAACACAGTCCAACGATGCCCACGGGTATCATTGAGATTACAATCAGGATTACGTAACGCTGATGGTCGTTGAGCCTGTGCCAAAGCGAAACGCCTTCTTCCGCCGGAGCCAACGGTTTGAAGAAACCTTTGATTATCTCCAAAATCTCTTTGCGGAGGATGACGAGGGTTGCCAATACTGTTGCCACGTGGACGGTAACGTCAAAAGTCAGTCCGCCCTCGTTGATGTTCATAAAGTGCTGACCTATTTGGAGATGTCCCGACGAACTCACCGGCAAAAACTCCGTCAACCCCTGCACCAAGCCGAGTATTAATGCTTCTATTTCCGACATAATGCTTACAATGCTACGTTAGCGCGGATTTTGGCGGCGATGTCTTCCATCTCCTCTTTTGGGAGAGTCATCTTGTGTTCAAACGACATATCGCCAACGTTGTTGAGGGGCGCGAGGTGGATGTGCGCGTGGGGTACTTCGATGCCCACAACAGCCACGCCGACCTTCTTGCAGGGGATTACCTTCTCGATGGCGAGGGCAACCTTCTTTGCAAACGCCATAAAGCGACCGAGTTTTGCGTCGTCGATGGCAAAAATGTAGTCAACTTCCTCCTTGGGCACTACGAGAGTGTGTCCCTTTGCGATGGGATTGATGTCCAAGAACGCAAAAAACTCGTCGTTCTCGGCTATTTTGTAGCACGGTATTTCACCGGCGATGATTCTTGAAAATATTGTCATAATACTTTACACTTTAAATTCCAATTTCGAGGATTTTGAATTCGAGTTGTCCGGCGGGCACGGTGATTTGAGCCACGTCGCCCACTTTCTTGCCGAGAAGACCTTTGGCGATTGGGGTCTCGATGGAGATTTTGCCCTCCTTGAGGTTTGCCTCGCTGCCGGCAACGATTGTGTAGGTTACTTCCTTCTTCATCTTTGTATTGAGGAGCTTTACCTTGCTGAGAATCTGCACCTTGTCGGATTGGATTTGGCTCTTGTCGAGTACGCGGGAGTTTTTGATGGTCTCCTGCAACTTGGCGATTTTGAGCTCCAACATTCCTTGAGCTTCCTTAGCCGCGTCGTATTCTGCGTTTTCCGAGAGGTCGCCTTTTTCGCGCGCCTCGGCGATTTGACGAGATATGTTGGGCCTCTCGATAGCGATGAGGCGGTTGAGTTCGTCGTTGAGTTTTTTCATTCCCTCTTCTGTGAGGTATGTTACGTTTGCCATTGTTTATTGTGTTTGGTTAATAATTTTCTTTTTTTGAGAGAATAAAAAAATATTGAGAACCCAAGTCGCAAAACTTGGATTCTCAAAAACGCTATGCTCTCAAAATTTCGCCGCAAAGATAATACGATTTTCGCGGATACGCAAATTTTTTTGCGAAATTTTTGTAATTTTGCCGCCGTAAACACGAAGCACCGCCTTGCGGCGGAGTCTTTTATAAACGAAAATTAAAACGAATTTTAGTGAATTAAAACGAATTTTTTTATTTTGATTCGTTTTAATTCGTTCTAATTCGTTTTAATTCGTGTTTAAAAATACAGTACGCCGTCAGGCGTTAATTAACAGATATTTATGTTGTTATGGAACTTTGTATGATAGTGGCTGTTGACGAGCGCAACGGCATCGGCAGGGACAATAATCTCCTTTGCCATCTTTCTGGCGATATGAAGAATTTTAAGTCGCTTACATCGGGCTGTCCCGTCATTATGGGACGCAAAACTTACGAGTCGCTGCCCAATGGCGCGTTGCCTAAGCGTGTAAACATCGTCCTAAGCCGCGACGAGAATTATATCCTTGACGATGCCATCACGTGCGAGACCGTGGAGGAGGTTTTGGGATTGCGTGTTGTCAAAAACAGCCAGCGTGTATTCGTCATTGGCGGCGAGAGTATTTATAAGGCGTTTTTTGAACACGCCGACAAACTTTATGTTACCTGTATCCGCCATCATTTTGAGGATGCCGACACTTTTTTCCCCGAAATCAATATCGATCATTGGCGCATCAACTCCGTTTCAGACGAGTTCAAGGCCGACGAAAAAAATGACTACCCCTATTTCTTCGCGGTCTATGAGCGCATCAGGGGCAGTGTGCATTACGTCGAGGACGAGTTTAATGAGATTTAGTTGACGACATGCCGGTAACTTGCCGAGATTAAAATAAAAATCCGTTCATACCGCGCCAAAACTCCAAAACTTTGCAGCTTTTGCGTGATATGAACGGAAAACAATTTACACTAATCTGTTGCTCTTTGTGTCGGGGAACACTACCTTCGGCACAAAACTCTTTGCCTCCTCGAAGTCCATCGTCGCATACGACATTATGATTACAATATCGCCCACTGCTACTTTGCGTGCCGCAGGGCCATTGAGGCATACGCAGCCCGAATTGCGTTCGCCCTTGATGGCATAAGTGTCAAGACGTTCGCCGTTGTTGATGTCAACCACCTGCACCTTCTCGTTAGGAATGATGTTGGCGGCTTCCATCAGAGCCTCGTCGATGGTGATGGAGCCGATGTAATTGAGGTTGGCCTCTGTTACCGTTACACGGTGGATTTTTGATTTAAGTATCTCTATGTTCATCTCTTAAAGTAGGATGTTGTCTATAAGGCGTACCTTGCCGTCATATACCGTGATGCAGATTACGGCGTTTTCGGGCTTTTCTGACGCGATGGGTTGCAGTGTGTCGCGGTCGGCAATCTCCACGTATTCAAGGCAGAGGTTGGCGTCGGTGGCTATCGACTTCTTGATGTAGTCGGTGATTTGTGCCTGTGTGGAGCCGTTGTCGTACATTTCCTTGGCTTTGAACAAGGTCTTGGAAATCAACAACGCCGACACTCTCTGTTCGGGCGTCAGGAGTTGGTTGCGGCTCGACAGTGCAAGACCGTCTGCCTCTCGCTTGATGGGGCAAGATACAATCTGCCCCTTGAAATTGGGCATATACTTGCGCACCATTGCACGGATTACCGCAATCTGCTGAAAATCTTTCTGTCCGAAGTAGGCTTTGTCTGGCTCAACAATCGAGAGCAACTTGCTCACAATCTGGCACACGCCGTTGAAATGTCCCGGACGGTACTTGCCTTCCATCACCTCTGCCACACCGCCGAGTTCAAACTGACGGGTGTCTTCGTTGGGGTACATCTCCGATTCCGACGGCGCAAAGAGGATGTCGGCCTCGTTGTCTTCGAGCACCTTGATGTCCGCCTGCAAATCTCGCGGGTATTTGGCGAGGTCGTCGGGGTTGTTGAATTGTGTCGGGTTCACAAAAACGCTCACAACCGTTACGTCGTTGTCCCTGTTGGAAGCCTCCACGAGAGAGGCGTGTCCGTCGTGCAGCGCACCCATCGTCGCTACAAATCCAATCTTCTTGCCCTGCTTGCGGAGGGTGGAGAGCCGCTTCCGCAGAGGCTTTATTTCATAGAATATTTCCATAATCAATGAATTACGAATTTTGAATTATGAATTCCTAATTATGCATTATGCATTTTTCTTTATGCATTGTTTCTGCCAATTCCACGCATTGCGCAATGTCTCTTGGAGTGGCACCACAGCCTTCCATCCGAGTTCTTGGTTGGCGTAGGTGGTATCTGCCCAAACCTTCTCGATGTCGCCTTCGCGGCGGCCGACGATTTTGTAATTGAGTTTTACGCCGGTGGCTTCCTCGAAGGTTTTTATCAGTTGCAATACCGAGAGACCGTTGCCCGTGCCGATGTTGAAAAACTCCAATCCTGCCTTCTGTTTGCCTTGTTCCATACGGTTGATGGCGGCGATGTGGGCGTTTGCGAGGTCGATGATGT
>JAFXMJ010000088.1 GCA_017530465.1 Bacteroidales bacterium | reverse complement strand
GGTGCGCACTACGCCAATCGTTGTATTGAAGCTGCCCGGAGTCATCAGTACGTTGTATTTTTGCGAAAGTATGGTTTCGAGGAAGTGTTTGGTGCTTGTCTTGCCATAACTACCAGTAATTCCGACAATTATTAGCCCCGGATGCTCCTTCAAAATACGCTTGGCGTCGTTGATGTACCAATTGTTGATGTGGCGTTCCACGGGTTTGAGGATGATGTTGGCAATTGGGAGGATGATGCACGTCAATATGCCGTTTGCTGCTGTGGTCAGCAATCCGCCCATCATTCCTGTATATATTACATTGGCTACTACGCCTATTACGATTATCGCCAACGACGTGAAATACAGCCTCTTGGCGCGGGAGGTGAATTTGAGTTTCACCTTAGATTTGCGCGTAAGGGTTTTTATTGTCAATAATAATTGCATCAATGACGGCAACATAAGCCACCACTTGTTGATGCCTGTAAACCAAATAATTGCGATGGCAACCAACGCCGCGAGTTCCACCACGCGGTCGATGGAGGCGTAATTTTTGCCGAGCCATTTGAAGTAACGCTCGTTGCGGTAGCTGTTTTGCTGGAACATCTGCAACTCGTAGCCGAGCTTGACGCAGACCCAGACCGCCGCCACTGCCAAAAATACTATTGTCAAAACTGTTTCCATTATCTACCTATTTGCTTAAATAAATTCCGTGTTTTCAGTGTTTTCCGTGGTTTAAAAACTCAACTCTTTAAGAAGTTTTCTGCCACTGTGAGGAAAAACGGCGAGTTTTCCAAAAATGCGAAGTGGGTGCAGCCTGGCATCACCACAAGACCTGCGTCGGGGATAAGTTTTTCCATTATCTGTGCGTCGGCTACTGGTGTGGCGGTGTCGTTGGCACCCCAAATGAGCAATGTCGGGGCCTTGATGGACGGCATTACGTGTTGGAGGTCTTCGTCAACCACTTTTTTGAGCACTTCCTTCATTACGCCCGATGCGTTTTTGTAGTCCTCCGATGCCAATGAATTGACGAAGGGGCGCACAAGTTTTTCAGTTGCCGCCTCGCCGATTATTTTTGTTGACACCTTTTTGAGTTTGGAGAATATCCTCGATACGGATATTTTTGTGCTTTGAGGCTTGACGCCCGCCGCGTCGGTGAGTATCACTTTGCCGACATAATTATTGCGCGATGCAAGCAAAATCGAAACCCTTCCGCCGAAAGAGTGGCCGATGAGGGTAGGTTTTTTTAGTTGCAATTGCTCTATCAACTGCTCCGTGCATTGTGTATATTGCTCCACGCCCCACACTTCGGGCGGCTCTTGGCTCTGTCCAAATCCGGGAAAGTCGATAGCCGTTACGCGGTGCGTCTTAGAGAGACCGTCCTGTATTGGCTTCCAAATCTCTATGTTGCAACCCCATCCGTGCAGGAGCAACACGTCGTCGCCCTCGCCGGTGGTCTTGTAGCGGATATTAACGCCGTTGATATTTATGATGTTTTCCATTGTTGTACGCGGTGTGTTTGTTTCATCGTGCAAAGTTAAAAACTTTTTGTCATTATGTAACATTTTTTTTATCAAGTTGACCCACGTAAGCAAAAAAAAGGCGCAGCCACATTGTTTCGTGTGCCGCGCCTCTTTATTATATTAATTATTATAAATGAGACTTAGAAGAACTTCACCCTGTTGTCGGTGATGTTGGCTTGTTCGATGAGCGAACGGTAAACCTCGTAGGATGCCCTGTTTTTGAGCTCAAACTCCATCATCTTCTTGTCGGTGGTGACATTGATGGGCTGGATTGCCTGTGCGGGGGTGTAGGATGTATTCTGCAATACGTAAACACCTGCCTCGCCTTTTATGGGAGCTGAGGTCTGACCCTGCTGCAACGATGCTGTTGCGGCGATTACTTTGGGTTCGATGCCTAAGCGGGGAATTGCCGTCATATCGAGGTGGATGGAAGTTGCGTTGTCCACTTCCTTGCCCATCTTGTTGGCTGCGTCTTCCACGGAGCTTACTGTGCCGAGCTTGCTGATAATCATGTCGCCCTTTGCGTCGTTGAGAGCGATGCGGGACACTTCGTTTTTAACAGCGTTGATGCTCTTGGGGCCTTTGGGCTGGATGCCGGTGAGTACGTAGATGATGAATCGATCATCTGCTTCATATACATCCGATACCGACTTGTTCTTGTCGTCGTTGAAGACGTCCTTTACTATATCACGGCTGTCTTTGATGTTGGGGAGACCCTTGGTGTTGGAATTGAGTTCAGCAACGCGGGGAACGAGTTTCTCAGCCTTGATTGCTTCTTCAAATTGTTCGCGTGTCCTGTTACGACCTGCAAATTCGCTTGCGCGGGCGTATTCGGTCTGCCTGGTCTGTTTGCTCGGGGCGATGTCCACCGATGCAACACCTACAGCTACCTTTTGCTTGGGGGCGGTCTTGTCGGTTACCTTTATGATGTGGTATCCGTATGTGGTCTTTACGATTGTGGTCTTGCCTTTTTCGGTATTGAGGCAGCCGTTCAAGAATTCAGGTACGAAAGCTGTGCGGTCTGTCACCCAGCCGAGTTTGCCGGAATCAGATGCAGAACCTTGGTCTTCGCTGAATTGAGCAGCCAACGCACCGAAGTCGATGCCCGATTTGTAAACGTTCAGGAGGCTGTCGGCTTTAGCCTTCACCTTGAGTGTGTCGGCGGGGTTCTGTGCGAGCAATAGCAAGTGCGATACCTGCACGGAGTCGGAACGCATAGCCTTGTCGGTGAGGCGAGCTACTTTGTAGTATTTGCCTTCCTTGTAAGGACCATATACATAGCCGGGCTCTTGTGCAAACATAATGGAGTCGAGGGTAGGATTGCCCAATTCTCCTTTGCTATAGTAGCTACGCAAATTGTCTTCCTTGCATTTGGAATTGACTTTTACGTATGAATCCACATCAGCGGGTTTGGAGGATTCGAGACCTTTCTTTACGGCTTCGGCTTCCTTCAAGGCATCTGCGCTGTCTTTTTCGGAGGGGATGATGTCGAATACAACGTAGGCAATGCTACGAGTTTCCTCAGCGTTGTAGTAACGCTTGATGTTTTCGTTGTAAACGGCCTTAATCTTGTCGTCAGATACGGTCACTTCCTCGTCCTTGATGTCGGAGTAGGGGATAGCCACATACTTGATGTCGGAGATTTGTGTCCTCTGGGCAAATTCGCGCTCCACTTCGGCTGTCGTCACATAGAGGCCTGCGCTCACCATCGAGATGTACTTCTGAGCCTGCCTGTCGGTGCGGAAATCGTCCTCCATGTGCTGCCACAGGAAACGGTAAGTGCCGTTTTTGTCGCCCTGCGAGATGAAATCTGAAATTATCTGAGGGTTGTACATACCAGTCTCGCGGTCGGTTGCAATCTGGCGTATTACGCTATTGCCTATTTGTCCGGTCTGGATGAGATGAGCTACTTCGGCATCAGTAACGATGATGCCCTGGTCGTTGGCGTTTTTGAGGATTGTATTTTCCATTTTCGCCCGCTCCCATATAGACTCTGTCAACTCATCTCTGGTTGCGTTGTCGAGAACGCTGGTGTTGTAGAGGAGTTTTATGTAGGTTTCCTTTTCGTCTATTTGCTCCCTAAGTTGCTGATAGTCTATCGTAGTGCCGTTGATGTCGCCCACCTTGGTCTGACTCGCACCGAATATGGTTGCACCCGACGAGATGAAGTCGCCAAGCACAAATGCGAGCAACGCGCCACCCACGCATATTGCAATCAATTTGCCTCTGCTCCTGATGGATGAAAGTACTGCCATTATCTGATGTCTTGTGTTGTAGTTTTCTTATTGTTGTTGCATAAATCAAAAAACCCCAATCCCGCTACGAATTGAGGGCTTTGAATCTCCTTCTGTATTAGAGATTGGAACAATCCTAATAGTGTCCCTGGCATCTTGCCTCGGATGATACGGTAAGTTTTTTTCTGCCTTTTCTGCGGCGTGCGGCCAATACCTTGCGACCGTTAGCGGTCTTCATACGCTCTCTAAAACCGTGCTTGTGCTTGCGCTTCTTGATAGAAGGCTGGAATGTACGCTTCATTTGTTTTTATGTATTAATGTTTTTGTTATTTTTATTATCGTGTTGGAAAGCGTGTCAACGCAATTTTGCTTTGATGCTTTTCGGGGGGCAAAGTTATGACATATTTTTGGAACTGCAAAATTTTTTTTGAGAAAAAACACAAAAAAATCACCGCCTTATTAATATTGTAAGGCGGTGATTTTTTTAGTTGGCAATTCCAATGCCTTAGAATATGTATTTCAAGCCAATCTGTCCGCGCCAACGGGAGTAGTAGTCGGCGTAGGAACGCATGTTGTAGTCGGCGGGATGGAGGAATTGATACTGACCGTTGCCCGCGTATGTGATGGGCGAGTAGTAGCCCGAACCGCCAGAGTAGCGTCCCCATTTTGCGCTAAACATATTGGAGATGTTCATCACGTCGAATGACAATTCGATGGCGTGGGTCTGTTTGCCAGCCTTGAAACTGAACCTCTGCGCAAAGTGGAAGTCGAAGTGGTTTTCAAACTTCTCGTTGTCGGAGTAACGCTCGAAGTATTCGCCCCTGTGGTCTGCCAAGTAGTCTTCCGATGCAATCCACGCCTTCAAGTTGGCGCGTTGCTGGTCTTCGGTGTATTTGTCGTTGGCCTTGAAGCTCATTTGGTCTATCTGTGCGTCGGTCGGGATAAAAATCAGGTCGTTTTCATTGGAGCCGTCGCCGTTGATGTCACCATAATAATATATGCTGTATGCGTTGCCCGATACTCCGGTGTAGATGAGCGAGATGGTGGATTTCCAATGTCCTGCGTATTCCTTGGCATAGGTTGCCGATGCTGTGACGCGGTGCGGAATGTTGTAGGCGGAGAATCCAAGTTCAGGCCTATTTGGATCGCAGTGTGTGTAGTTGTAGTTATAGTTGGACTGAGCAACGCTCGAACTGCCGTTGTTGACCGACTTAGACCTTGTGAATGTGTAGGACGCCGAGAGGTTGAGGCCAAAATTGAAGGTCTTGCTGCCACGGAGCGAGAGGCTTGTGGAGTAGCCCTTGCTGGTGTTGTCGAGGAGGTACATATTGCTGAGGGTATGAAGAAAATATTCGTCGGTTACACCATCAGATTCATCGGGCCTTTTCATAAGCGGGCGGTCGTCGAAGTCAAGACCGTATGTTTGCTTGAATGTGCTTCCAGTCATGTGGCGTGTCCAGTTGCGATATACTACGTCATTGACCACCTTGGAGAGCAACCATTCTGCCGTCCAGTCGATGCCGCCAAGGTGGAAGTCGAAGCCGAGGTTGAATTTTACGCTCTGTGCAAATTTGAAGTCGTCGGCAAAAACGTTTACAGTCTGATTGCCTGATGCGCTGAGCGTGCTGTACATCGTTTCCTGTGCGTTGGGATTGACGCTCAACACGGCGTTGCTGAGGTTTTTCTTTTCGTCGAAGGTTACGAGTTGTATGCCGGTATTGGAGAAGCTGTTGGAGAGCCATACAAACGGAATCCTGCCAGAGAATACGCCGATGCCGCCACGGAGGGTGAAGTTGCCTTTCTCGTCAAATTCGTAACGGAATCCTGCGCGGGGCGACCAGAGCGGTGCACTGCTGAGTTTTTGGTTGGTCTTTACATTCCAGCCAACTTTTTGAGCGTAGGTGTTGAAGTCGGCATTGTCGGCGGGGGTGTCGAAGAATACGGGGATGTCTATCCTGAGGCCATATGTAACGTCGAAGCGGTCGCTTATAATTACCTTGTCCTGAACGTACAAGCCAAACTGCGCTGCGCCAAATTGTGCCGCCCAGTGCTTGGAGCCGGTGATTTTTTCGTTTGCCATTCCAAAACGGTAGCGGCTGAGCGTGTTGTATGTCTTGCCGTCTTTTTCGTAAGATGCCACGCCGTCTGCAAATTGGTAGAAGTCGTCGGGCGATGAGAAATAGTATGAGCCGTATGGGTCTTGGATGAAAAGGTTTTTGAATTTGTAAAATTCGTTGTGAGTGCCGAAGGTGAGAGTGTGCTTGCCGGCGTAGATTGTGAGATTGTCGGTGATGGTGAGGATGTTTTGGTCGAGGCCGTTGGCTGCCGAACTGCGTTCTGTGCCGAATGTTACCGAGCCGCCGCCCACGTTGTTTACCTGTATCATCGGCGCGATGCCGTAGGGGTCGCGTTTGTCGCGCACCATTACGTATGACGCTTTCAATTCGTTGGATACCTTGTCGCTAAAACGGCTTTGGAGTTCGCCCGCGATGGTGTTGGTCTTGGACGAGAAGTCGTAGGCGTAGGACTTGGAATCAAGGTATGATGCGGAGCTTGTGCCGCTGAGTTGTTTGGCATTTACCATGCGCCAACTTACTGATGCCTTGTGCTTTGTGCTGATGTTCCAATCGAGCTTGATGCCAGCCTTGTCGGATTTTGTGTAGTTGTCGAGGTCGGAGAAGCTGTCGTTGTAACCTTTTGATTGGAGAACGTCGAGGATTTTTTGCGCTTCGGTGGCATCTACTTTGGACGCCGGCGAGCCGAGTCCGTAGTTGTTGGGATATTCCTTGTCGGTGTGTTCGTAGTTGGCGAAGAAGAAGAGTTTGTTTTTGACGATGGGGCCGCCGAGAGTGAATCCCAGACGGTATTCTGATTCGTCGTCGTATTTTTCGCTATTCTTGCCGTTCATCAATTCGTAGCGTTTGCCGATGAGGTTTTGATTATTAAAATCATAATAAACGCTGCCGTGAATGGTGTTGGTGCCCGATTTGGTGATGGCGTTGATGGAGCCGCCGGTGAATCCGCTCTGCCTTACGTCAAAGGGAGCCACGCTCACTTGGATTTGGTCGAGTGTCTCTATGGAAATCGGCTGAGTGCCAGCCTGTCCGCCGTTGGAGCCGTTGGCTGTTAGACCAAATACGTCGTTGTTCATCGCGCCGTCCACTTGGAATGCGTTGTAGCGGTTGTTGACACCTGCAAAAGACATTGCGCCGTTGTTGGAGGTGGAGAT
>JAFXMJ010000087.1 GCA_017530465.1 Bacteroidales bacterium | reverse complement strand
GAAAAGAAGGTGTTTGACTGCGAAACCGATGAGGCGGTGTATGTTTTTGAGGACAACGACGACCTCAACCTCTTTGGACGCCTGATACTTGCCGCGAGCGACTATCCCGACGACACAGAGGGTTATTTCTTGAACTATTCGGCGGAGAAGTTTTTCTTCTGCATCGACGACGAGACCAACGGCGACGGCTACCTATGGACGGCGGAAAAAACCGACAATGGCAAGATAATGCTATATTGTTCGCACTCGCCCGCCGGAATCGCCGACGAATCAGACTGTTTCAAGAATTTTGCACGAAAAATCACTTACGGCAATATGAATACAGTAACCGATTTATAGACAAACTGAAAAATCTCATATCTCAATAACCATTAAATTCTACTAATATGAAACGAATCTTGACAATTTGTCTCCTGATGCTGATGGCGTTAAGCGTGAAGGCGCAGGACGACGATGTAGTCGTTGTGGGCTACGGCAAGATGGACGGCAGCCTAAGGGTGAGAATTTTGGCGAAGAGCCAATGCTGCCCCGTGCATACACCCGCGCCGTCCACAGACAAGAAGACCAAACTGACCTCAATCGTTTGGCCGACCTCTGAACACAATTGGGTCAAGGACACGTGTTGGGTGCAAGCACCGGTTGCTACCGACTTCAACGCAATTTTCCCCAACAACAACACCCCGCCCAAAAATTACTCGCTCCTCTATTGGATGCTCACCGATGAGAACGACGAGACGGTGCTGCATTGCTACTTCACAATGCCGTCGGACATCGTAACCAACCTTTGGGTGGCGTCGGAGGAGACTGCAATCGTGGATTGGGCAACAGGCATACAATACCGCGCCCGACGCACCGCGCCCGAGTGCACGAGCAAGCACATCGGAGTCAAAGCACCCAAAGGCACGCCGTTGGACTTCAAAATCTACTTTCCAAAACTCCCTGAAACCACCAAGGAAATCTCAATCTTCGGCGTTCCCGAATGGGGAATGTTAGGAGAACCTGTCATTCATCTGATGCAGTCGGCAAGCAACAACTCATACGACAACGTCCCGCCAATCAAAAAAGCAAGGCTCACCGAAGCCGAAAACAACTACAAAATACACGAACACACAACTTGGGCAAACTATACCGACGCACACCTCATCAAACCCGTCAAAGAAGGCACTTTGGCAATTTGGACAACGCCCGAAGCCACGTATCTCGCCGTTGCACACGAACACAATTGGATGCGCGAGTATTACGGCGTGCACGACAAGACTTTCCTGCTCGACAACCGTGGCAACCAATACAAAATCAAAGACTTATGGGGCTATCCGTTGGGACACACTTTTTGGGTCAACGGATATTCGGGCGATTTCATTGCCTTCTTGTTGGTATTTGAGCCGCTGCCGCCGGACGTTACCACATTCTCCTACTTTGAATCCGAAGATCCCGAATACGACCTTTGGAGAGCCAATTGGGACAGCAAAATCCGCCACAACCTAAGCGTCAGCGAACTCCGCGCCAATCAATCACTCTTTGAACCGATAGAAAGAGTTATCAAAGAGTAATAATTAATTATAAACATAACACACACAACAAAATGAAACTAAAATTCATCATTGCCGCACTCGTCATTGTTGCGGCGGTATCTTGCCAACAGAAGGGCGAGACAGCACTCGAGGTAAACCTCACAGACATTCCAGAGAATTGCAGAATCGACGTCAGTCGCGTTGAAGGTCAGGGCGGACAGACTATCTACACCGATTCGTCCAAGACCACCGACCGCAAGTTCACCATCAAATGCGACTCCATCACCGACAACACGTCGTTCACGATTTTCCTTCAAAAAATCACCGACAAGGGACAGGCTCTTGCATACACAGGCACAATCCTCGTGGAGGATGGCTACACCACGAAGGTCTCGGGCAAAGGCATCTATCCAAGCACTTGGTCAATCGACAGCAAGCACCCGAAACAGGCTTTCCTCAACAAGTTGGACGAAGGATGCAAGGATTTGAAGAAGCAAATTGACGAAATACGATTGGCTTCCGACACAGTATCCTCCCGCGAATCACGAATGAAACTCTACGACTTGCAAGACGAAATCTACGACAAGATTTCAGAAAAGCAATTCGCATTGATGGAAACGCTCCCAATCGACGAGTATTGGCTTGAAGAATTGGGCAGAAACAGTGGCACAATCAACTACGAGGGCAAGGATTACAAGTATTACAACAAGGTGGAAGCCCTCTACAACAAGATGCCCGACGAGTACAAAAAATCCAAGATTGGCAAGGCTATCAATCTCGCACTCTACGCCAAGGCACCCGCCGTCGGCGACCAAATCAACGACTACGACCTCTATGACATCGACGGCAAAGTGCATCACCTCGCCGACTACAAGGGCAAATGGCTGTTGTTGGATTTCAGTTCGTACTTTTGCGGCCCGTGCAGAATGTTTGACGCATCGGTGAAGTATTTTTACGAGAGGGGCATCGGCAAGGATTTTGAAATCATCACCATCACCGCCGACACAGAAGGTCAGTTTGCTCAGATGGTGGCGGAAGAAAAGCCTCTCCATACGCTCTTCAACGACCGCGACGGCAGATACGGTCTTTTTGCAATCAACAAAATTTCTGCAACCCCTACATTCTATGTTGTGAATCCCGACGGCAAAATCGAGGACATTTTTGAAGGCGTCGATATGGGCAAAATCATCAAATTGATGAAAGAACACGACGGATTTGCTGCGCCTGAATTTAAGACAGAAAATGGTGCTACCATCATCACAAACCCCGATTTCGCAGACATCAACAATACGTTCCTTATCGACAAGGTGGAGATTTACAAGGATTCAGTGGTACTCAACTGCACATACCCATTCAGCGGCGGCTACAAGGTAGTCAAGGAGACGGGACTTTTCTTGGGCGGCAAG
>JAFXMJ010000086.1 GCA_017530465.1 Bacteroidales bacterium | reverse complement strand
TGGGATTGGGCTGTTACGTGGTGGGCGGATGGCCGTCGTACAGATTTTCGCCAATGTATCCCGAAGTGTCGATGTACACCAAGGACGATTTGCTCAACTCCACTCAGACAAAGTTTTACGCATTGGATCTCTCGCTCAAAGAGGTTGACCTCCTCAACAATGGCGAACTCGCCGCGCTCAAACTCCTCAACATCTACGAGGCGGAGAAGCACGGCTCGTTGAAGCACCTCGCGTCGGTCTATAACCCCGACAACGACACCTTCTCGCCCGGTCTCGACGAATACGGCCCCCGAATCGTGAATTTTGCGGACATTTTGCAATACAACTATTTCCCGCTCGCGGAGGCCATCAGTAAGATTCTCGCGGAAGTTAAGGACGCATTTGGCTCGCCCGTGGAGATTGAATACGCCGTCAACCTCAACAAAGCCAAAAACGGCAAGCCGACATTCTACCTCCTGCAAATCAAGCCGATGGTGGGTTCGTTTGACACCACTGACATCGACCTTTCGCAGGTGGCTGCCTCGCCCGACACTTTGTTATATACCAACCAAAGCCTCGGCAACGGCGTCATCGACACGATTACGGATGTCATCTACATCGACGAAACTAAGTTCAACAAGTTGGAAACCATAGAGATGGAGCGTGAAATCAATTACCTAAATTCGCTGCTTGGCGACGAGGGGCGCAAGTACATACTCATCGGGCCAGGACGTTGGGGTACGAGCGACCGTTTCCTTGGCGTGCCGGTGCAGTGGTCAGAAATCAACAACGCCTCCGTCATCATCGAGACAAGTCTCGAAGGCTATCCATTGGACTTCTCCAACGGTTCGCACTTCTTCCACAACATCACGAGTATGAATGTCGGCTATTTCGCCATCAAGAAGGAAAACCGCAACTGCTACCTCCGCCGCGAAATTTTGGAGGCGCAAGAGTTGATACAAAGCACCAAATACTTCCGCCACGTCCGCTTCGCGAAGCCGCTCAAAGTGGTGATGAACGGCAGCAAGAATGAGGCGGCGATAACAACACTGAATGAATAAATCAACAAACAAAACACCTCGATGTCGCAACGCTGCGTCATTGAGGTGTTTTACTATGCAAATATACTCTGATTTCTAATCACTTACAATAATTTTAACATTTTTTCAGTTAAAACCGAGAGGAAACATCACCCATTTTTTGCTAAAACCGAGAGGAATAATTGCCAATTTTCTGCTAAAACCGAGCGGAATCAAAAAATTTTTGGTAATTCGCGAATAAATTTTCATTAATTCACGTTAAAAAAGAAGAGCCGCAGAAAGCGGTGAAAAATTAAACGTTGAAAAAAATTATGAAAATTCTTTTTGTATGCTTAGGAAACATCTGCCGAAGCCCGTTGGCGGAGGGGGTGATGAAGAAAATGTGCGCCGAGCGTGGTCTCGATTGGGAGATTGATTCGGCGGGATTGATTGACTACCACAAGGGCGAACTGCCCGACCCTCGTATGATGACCACGGCTGAACGCCATGGCTACAAACTCACTCACCGCTCGCGCCCTGTGAAGACTGCGGATTTTGAAAAATTCGACTACATAATCGGAATGAGCGACTACATCAACACCCGTATAGTGCGTGATGCGCCACACGTGCCGTTCCACGCCAAGATAAAAAACGTCGCCGAATTTTTCGTAGAAACCGAAGACTACGACGAAGTGCCCGACCCATACTGCGGCACGATGAGGGATTTTGAAATTGCAGTGCAACTCATTGAGGACGCCTGCAAGGGAATCCTGAAAGAATTGTCATGAACGCCACTCGTTGCTCGTATTTGGGGCGAGGCGGTTGACTGACACAATGTTGGATATTTTGCCAAGCTGTACCGAAAGTTTGTCGAGCAACGAAGTGTTTTTTATGTACATTTTGATGATTCCCGAGAAAATCTTGTCACGCGAACTAATCTCAAACGACTGGATATTGACCCTCCAACTATCGATGAGCAAAGAGACATCCCTGATGATGCCCTGCCTGTCGGTGCCAAGTATCTGAACTGTTGTAAGCATTGGATCGAGGTCGTCGCCCCACTCCACTTTTGCGGTGTGCTTGCCGTCGGTGGCGATGTGACGCTGCGCATACACACAATCGCGACGGTGCACATAGAGGATATTGTCGTCGTCCAAGAAAGCCACCGCATCGTCGCCACAGATAGGATGGCAACAGCCCGGGGATACATAATGGACACTATTATCAATATGGAATGGAATTTTGCAGGATACTTCGTAGGCTTTTCCTGTCGACACAAGCATCGTACCGTTTTCGCCCGGTTTTGAATTGACAATTCTTGTTGACCTGATGAGTTTGCGCAGGCTCAACGCCACTTCATACACCTCGCTCATTTCGAGCTCATGGTTGGCGAGTCGCCTATAAAAATCGTTGCCGTTGATAAGGTGGTAATATTTGATGAGTTCCTTGAGGAGGATTACGTCGGGAATGACATTGTGGTTGAACATGTAATTATTGAAAAGAATCTTGCCCTCCTCGATAGGACGAACCGCGCTTGTGGTATTGCGGTGGAAATATGCCGAAATCTTCATCTTTGCCCTGTCGGTCTTCACAAAATGCAGCCACGCCTGCTGCGGACGCGCACTCGCCGACGAGAATATCGTCACCTTGTCGGCGGTCTTGAGCTTGTAGTCAAGCGGCACAAATTTGGAACCCACGTATGCGCCGATACAGTGATTGCCCACATCTGTATGCACGCCGTATGCAAAGTCTATCACCGTGGCATCCACCGGCAGCTCCTGAATGTCGCCCTTGGGCGTGAATACAAAGATCGTCTTCTGCTCCGACATCGATAGGTTGTGAAACCTCGACAACAGCTGCACTGCGTTCTGCTCGCTATTGAGCTCCTTGATGGTGGCGGCGAGCTTCGCGATGCCCTCGCGGTTTGGCTTGCGCTTGGAGTATCCTTTGTGCGAAACCATATCGTTGTCTTCGGTGATTATCTGCACCTCCACCCAGTGTCCACGGTAATTGACTTGGAATACCAATGCGCGGAAACCGTTTTTCTTGGGCTTGACCACAAAATCGCGCTTGTAGCCCTCCCTCTCCATAAAGTGACACAATATTGACGAATATATCTGGTAATGTTCGCCCACCATTGACTCCCTATTGTCGCTGTCGGATTCCTGAAATACCACCCTGACAGCCTCGTAACTGATGTCCTCAATTGGAAGTCCCGCATTAAGGTTTTGGGAGACGTAGTAATATGACTTTTTCTCTGTTACAATCTTGCACGTGAGCCGGATTTTTACGAGTTCGTTCATCAACTCCTTCTTGAAATCCTGCATAATAGGATCCTTGATGCGGCGCATCGCCTCCACCTCCCTCAGCACCGATTCATATTGTATCGGCTGGGCAAATTTGAATGATGTGTCCTCAAGCTCGTTTTTGACATCGTAGAGTCCCAGCTGATACGCCACCGGCACATATACGTAGAGGTTTTCGCCAGCCTTGCTCCTTATTGTGCCCTCCGGCATCCCCTCCATGGTGCGCATATTGTGAAGACGGTCGGCAAGCTTGATGAATACCACCCTCGGGTCGTGCGGTATCGAGAGAAGCATCTTTTTGAAGGTCTCCGCCTGGACATTGTTCTTGGCATTATATACATTTGTAATCTTTGTGAGACCGGCAACGATGTCAGCCACGTCACCACCAAAACGGGATATGATGGTCTCCAACGAATATTTGGTGTCTTCCACGACGTCGTGCAGCAATGCAGCCACCACCGACATCACTCCGAGGCCAATCTCGTTGGCTACAATCAGCGCGACCGACACGGGGTGTATGATGAAAGGTTCGCCAGTGGTCTTGCGCCTCTGCTCGCGGTGAGCTTCAAATGCAAAATCGTACACCTCCCTTAGCTGTTCTTCAATCTCTGCTGTCTTGAAACTTGCGTTAAGACTGCTATAAAACGAATTGAAAAGCTCCTCCTTATAACGAGCATCCATTACTATCTGATTAGCGTTCTCTTCCATAGCCTTGATTGTTTGTCTGATTAATATTACAAGTAACTGTGCGGATGATACCCGTACAAGGGGGACTCGCTCCGATTTTTGAGGGCAAGTTAGGAATAATAATTGTACTTTTTACAAACAAAATATTAACTTTATGTTAAAATATGTTGCAAAAGCACAATACGAGAAACTCTTACTTAACGTAACACACTTATAATCGCTATAAGTGAAACACTTACTTAACGCTGGCAATATTCTTGACGCAGCGGAACCCTATGCTCCCCCTGCCGAATCCCGGACGCTCGTAGTCGCGGAAGGTCTTTGGATTGAAATCATCGTCGAGCGACGCGCCGCCCCTCACCGTCTTGTATTCGCGCACTTCGTGGTGCTCGGGGTTGCGCGTGTCGGAGCATTGATAAGCGACTCCGCTGTACGAATCAGACACCCACTCTCGGCCATTGTCGGTCATTCCGTAGATGCCGTAGCTATTGGGCTTGCCAGACTTGACATTGTGGTAATAGCCGCCGTCGCCGTCCTGAGGAGAATCGCCAAAAGCATACTCCCACTGCGCCTCGGTAGGCAGACTCTTGCCCTTCCACTGCGCGTAATCGTTAGCGCCGTACCACGTCACTCCTAATACAGGAAAATCTTCGTAGCCCGCCTCCGCCGAATACCAATTGGCTACGGCATCATAACGGATATGGCACATTGGGCTGTCGATGCAGATGCGGATGTGATTCTCGGAGTCGTACACGCCCTTTTGATTGAGAAACAGGGCATACTGTGCATTGCTCACCTCGCACTTGTCGATGTAAAAAGAATCGAGGCGCACCGCGTGGGATGGCTTCTCATTGTCGGGGCCGTCATTGCGCCCCATCATAAAATAGCCAGGCTCCATACGCACCATGCCGGAATACGAATCACTCATCATCTTGCACTTGTCGTAGCAGATGCTCATCATTTCGCGGCAGTCGGTGTCGCTGCCGTTTTTTTGCGAGACAAGCGAGTAATGCACGTATGCCTCGTCGTACCTGCGGCCGTCATAGCACACATAGCCGCTGTCCTTGTGGATTTTGCAATAGGTAGCCAGATTGCGCATTATCCTCACACTGTCCGAAGATACAGAGCCGTCGCCATCGTGAAACGACGCATATTCAAACTGAAACTCGGCGGCCTTGTAATCGCCAATAAGAAAATAATGCATACCCTTTTCGTAATAACTCCGTGCGCTCGACATAGGAGCAGCCTGCAAACCTAAAGCATAACTCAATCCTAATAATAAAACATAAACATTTTTCATTTTCATTTTGCAGAACTTTTTTCATTTTTCATTGACCCAAAGTTATACATATTTTACAAAACCACCAAATAAATTTTACAATTTTTTTACATTAAATATGATTTTTTTTGCAACATTTTCAGAAGTAAAGCGCAATTGACATAAAAAAGCCATTACAATTATCCTAAAACAATATTTGCGTATTGCAAAATATTTGCTTAACTTTGCGGCAACATTAAATTAGCATCTATAATGAGAATAGACATCATAACAGTATTGCCGGAGCTTTTGGAGAGCCCGCTCAACTACTCGATAGTGAAGCGCGCCCGCGACAAAGGCCTCGTGGACATCAACATAGTGAACCTCCGCGACTTCACCACCGACAAGCGGCGCACCGTAGATGACTACCAATACGGCGGCGACGCGGGCATGGTGATGATGATAGAGCCTATCGACAAGGCCATCACCTACCTCAAATCGCAGCGCGACTACGACGAGGTCATCTACACATCGCCCGACGGCGAACTCCTCAACCAAAAGACCGCCAACACACTCTCCACATACCAAAACCTGATAATCCTCTGCGGACATTACAAGGGCATAGACCACCGCGTCCGCGAACACCTGATTACAAAGGAAATATCCGTAGGCGACTACGTGCTCACCGGCGGCGAACTCGCGGCGGCCATCATCACCGACTGCGTAGTAAGGCTGATACCTGGCGCAATGTCCGACAACGAATCGGCTCTCTCCGACTCCTTCCAGGACAACCTCCTCGCCCCGCCCATCTACACCCGCCCCGCCGACTACAAGGGATGGAAAGTGCCAGAAATCCTCCTCTCCGGCAACGAGGCGGCAATAGACAAGTGGCAGATGGAGCAGTCGATAGAACGCACAAGGCTATTAAGACCAGAACTTCTAAAAAATAACGATTTTATTTAACATGATAGCAATGATATTTGCGGCGGGGCTCGGTACACGGCTCGCACCGCTCACTAACGACAGGCCAAAGGCTTTGGTGGAGTTCAATGGAAAGACGATGCTCGAAAACGTCGCCCAAAAACTCGTCCTCGCAGGTTGCGACCGCCTTGTAATCAACGTCCACCATTTTTCCGACATGATGAAGGATTTCATCAAGAGCCACGATTTTGGCGCGGAGGTATTCATCTCCGACGAAACCGACATGCTCCTCGACACCGGCGGCGGAATGTTGAAGGCAAGGGAATTTCTGGAAGTGGAGCCACACTTTATATTATATAATGTGGACGTCGATTGCGACATCGAAATCGAGACCATGTACACCAACCACATACAGTCGGGCGCGTTGGCAACGCTTGCAGTCAAAGACCGCGAAAGCACCCGGAGCCTGATTTTCGACTGCTCGATGCGACTCTGCGCCTGGAAAAACAATATTACTGGGGAATCAAAAATTTCGTGGCGTCCCTTCAACGGCGACGGACGTCCATTGGCGTTCAGCGGCATCTCGATTGCAAGCAGCGAAATATTCGACCTGATAACGGAGACCGGCAAATTCTCAATCACCGACCTCTACCTGCGCCTCGCCAAATCTGAACTCATAGAAGGATACCTGCACGAAGGACGCTGGGCAGACCTCGGCTCTGTAGAAAAACTCCGCGCCGCCGAAGAGGTCATCCGCCTCAGCAGCACATCACAGGGATAAGGGCAAGATTGAATATCAATTGTTCCAATACAGGCGCAAACACCGTCCTCTCTATCTCGTGCGAAAATCCGAGAAACATATCCGCGCCCATTATTTCGCCGTATTCGATGGCTTGCAGCGAGAAGGTGCGGTCTTTGCAGTAATCTACGCTAAGAGCCACCTGAATACGCCGCCCAAAAATTTGCGACACCATATCGGCAAACGCCTCCTCGCCACGGCGGCACACTATCTTGACATCGACGCCAAGCTGCGAGGTGAGTTTCGCCATCTTGGATATTTCGCCAGCATACAGCTCAATATTGTCGGCGATGGGAAGCAGGGCGAGTTTCAGAGGCTTGAACCTCTTGGACTGCACCACCACCACGGGAATATCTTGCAAGACAATGATCCTCGCAGCGGCACTGCCCGTCAACGACTGAAAGCCGTGCCGCCCGTGGGTGCCCATGATAATCATATTGAAATTGCCCGACTTCGATAGCTCGCCCATCACATCCGCAAAGTCACCCTTCTTGATGGTCATATCTACACCGCCCTGCATCTTGCCTCGGTACAGCGACACAAGCTCTTCGGTGCGGTGCAGCTCCACCTCGTCGATGTAATAATCGTCCTCGTCCACGTGCAGGATTTCCGCGCCAAGCCCATAATGCCGGCAAAAATCCAAGCCGTAGGTGACGCTCTCATAACACTCCTGTGTAAAATCGGTTAATATGAGTACTTTTTTCATTATCCTTCCAGATTATACCAAAAATCCTGCGACACAAATGTCGTCCACCTGACCGATGGAGCCGCGCCATGCGAGCAATTCTTCTTCGAGACGCTTGGCCTGCTCCGCCATCGGGAGTTGGTGGTATTTCATCAGGATGCTCTTGTAGCCGCTCATCTTGATTTTGGCCTTGTCGCCCTCGCGGAATTGCGACGGATAGCCATCTGACGAAAGGTAAATCCTGTCGCCGGGCTTGAGGTCGAGGCGTTGCGATTCGAATGGGGTCTCGTGCCTGTAAACTCCAATAGGATTGCGGCTCGGCTTGATTTCATTAAGCTCTCCGTCGCGGATATAGATGAGCGGAATGTTGCCGCCCGCATATTCGAGGTAAGAGCGGTCGCTATTCACAACCATCAGGGCGATGTCCATGCCGTCCTTCGGATTGGAATCGTCGGCGGAAGTCTGACGGAGCAATGTCTTGATGAGGTCGCGGAGCTGATTGAGGATTTCGCCCGCGCTGTGCTCGCCGTGTCCCACGATGCCATGGAGTGCACAGATACCAAGCATACTCATGAACGCGCCCGGCACGCCGTGCCCCGTACAGTCGGCTACCACTATCACCTGGCAACCGCCGCAAACCATCTGCCAGAAAAAGTCGCCGCTCACCACATTGCGCGGACAGTAGAAGATAAACTTGTCGGTGAAGACGCTTGCAAATTCCTGCTGGGTCGGCATCAAAACTGTCTGTATCCTCTGCGCGTAGGAGATACTGTCGGAGATTTGTTTTTGCTGTTTCAATACAATCTTCTGCTGCTCCTCGATGCGGGCGTTGCGCTCGGCGAGTTCGTCCTTCTGCTCCTGGAGCTGGGTGTTGAGGCGTTTCACTTTTCGATTGTTGACGCTCACCAATACCAATACCAATATCACTGCGCCAATACCTATCACAAGCGCGATGATAAAGTTGGTCTGTCGTTTTTGCTCCTGTTCCATGGCATTCTGTTCCAACGCCATCTTGTCAATCTCCGCCTGTTTCTTGTATTGGTCTGCGCTAAACTGGATGTTGAAGATTTTTTGAGTGAGCTGCTCGCTGAAAATACTGTCATTACAGAAAATCTGGCTGCGGTAATTGTCGGCGGCGTCCTTGTAACGGTTTTGCAAATAGAGGATGTCGGCTATCATATTGTAGGCGTTCATCGTGGCGTACTTGCTTCCGACGCGCTTGGCATAGTCGAGCGAATTTTTGGCAAAGACAAGAGCGTCGGCGTACTTCTTTTTGCTGTAATTGATTTTTGCCATCTGGAGCGAAATGTCCGACAATAGGTCGTAGTCGCCGATGATGTCGAGGTCGTCGAGGCACTCCTGGTACTCCTTGCGGGCGAGGTCGGTGAGACCTGCCTCGGCGTGGCAGTCGGCCAAGTATTTGCGCACCACGTTGCACTGGCTATTGAGCCTCTTGCATTTGGTGCGGATGTCGAGCGCGGTAAAGAAATTCTCCTCCGAGCGGTCGTAATCCTTGGCGGCAAGGCGCGTGCGGCCGAGGTTGAGGTAAGCGTATGCAATTATCGCCGAGTCGTTGAGCTGCTTGCCAAGTTGCAAAGCCTTTTGGAGGTTTTTCTCCGCCTCGGGGATGTTTGACTGATAGATGTAGAGGTTGCCAAGATTGACATATCCGTATGCCTCCTGCTCCGTGACACCGTACTTGCGGGCATTTTCTACGCCGAGTTCGTAATATTCGAGGGCGTCGGAATAATTGCCAAGGTTGCGATGGCACACACCTATATAACTATAACCCTTCACCAGCTGTTCCATGTCGCCGGTCCTCTTTGCAATATCTATCGCCTTGTTGCCAAACTGAATCGCCGTCTCGGGATTGGAGTTGCGGAGCTTCCAGCACACATCATTATTGTAACGTGCCGCAAGCGAATCGGGCGCATTATATGTAAGGTTGATAAGGCTGTCGATGTACGGCGAAATCTGAGCCACCGCCACCGACGACCACACTGTCATCAAAACCAAAACCGGTAATATTTTCAATTTCTGTATCACGGCTGTATGAGTTTTAATTAGTTATTTACAAAAAGTTTGTTGGTCTGCTCCACAAAGTCGAGAATCTCGTCCCCACCAATTTTTTGTTCGGCGGAGGTGATGAAATACTGCGGAAGCTCCTCCCACGTCTTGCGCATTTCTTTGAGATAATTCTCCACATTGCGGCGGCGCGCCTCGGTGCCGAGTTTGTCTGCCTTTGTAAACACCATTACAAACGGGATGCCGTTGACAGCCATAAACTCCATAAACTCCGTGTCCTTCTTCTGCGGCTCGTGCCTGATGTCGATAAGCACAAAAGTACACATCAGGTTCGGACGTTTCAAGAGGTATTTCTCCGTAAACTTCGACCAGCTGCTCGTGACCTTCACATTCGGCTTGGCAAATCCATAGCCGGGAAGATCCACCATATACCACTCGTTGTTGATGACGAAATGGTTGATTAATTGGGTCTTGCCCGGAGTAGCCGACGTCTTGGCCAACGCCTTGCGTCCACAGAGCATATTAATAAGCGACGACTTGCCAACATTGCTCCTGCCGATAAAAGCGTATTCGGGCTTGTCGGGCTGCGGACATTTGTTGACGTCGGTGTTGCTCATTACAAACTTGGCATCTATTATTTTCATATTTTAATACTAATGTTTGTTGACAAATTTATTGAAAAACCTGAGTTGTTCGGGCAATGTCATCGCCCAATAGCTGCGCTCGTGCTTGCCCGGCGATTCCGTATATACAATGTCAACGCCCGCATCCGCACAAGCCTTTGCAAACTTCCTGTTGGCTTCAATCAGGAAATCCTGTGCGCCACAGTTTACAATTATCGGCTTTCCGGCGGCTTTGAGGCGGTCGATGTTGTACAAGTTGGAATACAGCCTCCAATTCTTGTTGTCAGCCGACTTCTTGCCAAGATGTTTGGCGATGCTTGCCGTCACTGACGAGGCGGTCAAGTCCATCACGCCGCTCATACTGCCCGCTGCACGGAATAGGTCGGGGTTTTCCATATACAGCCTCAATGCGCCGTGTCCGCCCATACTCAACCCGCTGATAAACATCATCGAAGCATCTACTGGCAGGCTGTCACGCAAGGCGCGAATGACGGTCTCCTTGAAAAATGTGCCATAATTCTCACCCTTTTTCAACGGCGAATCGATGTACCACGAATCCTCGAACCCGTCGGGACAGGCGATGACGAAGTGGAACTCGTTGCTGTAATACTGCAAATCCGCAATCGACGGCCACTGCCTGAAAGTGCCTCCATAGCCGTGCAACAGCACCACAAGCGGGCAACGCTCGCCCTCTTGGAGCGACGACGGCAGATAATACTGCACGGTGTCCGCCTTCGGGTAACTATCGCCCCTCAGCACCATCCTGCGCTGCGCATCAGCCGAGCCAACAAAAGCAAGCATCAACAATGCCGCTGCTAACAACTTTCTCATCGATTTCACAATAATATTAACGTTACAAATTTAATAATAAAAATGTTATGATGATAACAGAAATCAAAAAAAATACCAACAAAATTCAAATATTTTATCGACATAATCCAAAACACCAATCCGCAAACTTTGTTTAACAAAATCCGCCAAAGCCTAAACAAATGTAACGCAATCGGACATCATTGCTACAAATTTTGGCAACATCGAACATTTTGTCAAATGCCAATATTTTTGGCGTATGCTAATATTTTTAGCATTATAATTACTGACAACTGACACCCTGACACCTGAAAAACGAACTGACAGACCATTTCTCTATTTCAACCCACATCCCCGCGAGAATTTGATAAAGGAAAATTGTAAATTAGAGTATAAGGCAATCAAAATGTCAAAAAGAATAGAACGGATAGATAAATGCTTGATAATCAATTAGTTAACGTGGCAAGTATAATCTACATAATTAAATACATATTGTACAGGACAGCGTACAATATGCTGTAATGCACCTGAGGGGTAGCCTGATGCGGTGTGGTTGGGGTCGCCCAACGGCAACGATCACGCCAATGGTCACGCCCACGCCGGCAACATAGAGACGATGTGCACATCGTCTCTACAAACGAACCATCAGCAAACAACTGTAACACCAAAACATCAACCTACCAACCCAAACTATCAACAATCAATCCAAACCACCACACCAACAACCAACCCAACGCCCCAGCACCCGCCTCTACCCCACTCCGAATGTTAACAAAACGTTATTAACATTTCACCAAGCGGCTGATAATAAAGTGTTTCGCGTGAAAAAAATTGTAAACACAATGTAAGATTTTTTCTAAATAGCGGTTTTATGTAGTTAACATCTCTCTCGGGGTTTTTAAGGCAAAAATTTTGGGGTGACAAGACGAACTGACAAAATTATAAAATAAGGAAGAAGTTTAAACATTGACATTTTTACAAAACGACACTCTCCCGAAACGCGGTTACAGAATATAACAATAGAAAATTTTAGAATTTTGCAGAATCAATAAGAATGTTTACAAAAGTACATTTGTAATTAAAGAACATATTAAATGTTTATAATAATACATTTGTAAACATAATAAAAATCTATCGACTTTGGATGGTTTTCGATATAGAGAAATGGGAGCAGTTACAGGCTTATAAAAAATTATCAATAATATTAAAAATGCATCCGCTGAGCAAATACGTCCAATGTTAAGTAATGGTTAAATTATATACTAATAATGCAACCATCTCATTCTCAGATATTTACGAGGGTTATTTAAAGTAATGGTATAAGAAATTAAAGCCCAATGTTAAGAAACGTAAGGCATAGCAGTCATTAAAGTAAGAAATCTGTCTGTAACACGTTGAAACCGTGTGTTTTACGGCATCTGACATAAAGCAAATCTGCGCTACATCCAAAAATAGGTGCCGGAATTGTCTATTTTTCGTTACTTTTTCACAATGTCAAGAAGTAAGTAACACATTATCAACTACTAATAATATGCAAAAACCAAACCAAATCATCTGTAATAAGCAAATATAACAAGGATTTTAAGAAAAACATTTGTAATCGTGCAAATAATTGATAATCAAAGGATTATAACAGCATTTAAGCGCAACTATCGCTGCATCAGGGAGTTAAGTACAAAGTCTTGACAAAACAACATCCGCCGCCCAAAAGTAAATAACAGGTGTTTTTGTCAATAAAGTAGATTTTACATTTTTCAAGTGTTAAATAATGGACAAAGCCTGACTGTTTACAAAGTTACACTTGTAAACATTGTTTACAAAAGTACATTTGTAAACACGTAAAGTTTTTTGAAAAAAGTAACATTTTTGTTTGGCAGTTACGAAACATTTTTGTATATTTGTACATCATTAAGAATTTAAGATTGTAAATCTATGATAGAAAGGTTTCAAAAAATAATGGAATATGCCGGGGTGTCGCCGAAGCGGTTTGCAGAAATCCTCGGCATCGAACGCTCCAACGTGTCGCACATAATGTCGGGCAGAAACAATCCGAGCCTTACTGTCGTGCAGAAGATACTCAAAAACTTCCCCGACATCAGCAGCGATTGGCTGCTCTTTGGCGAGGGCAATATGCTGAAAGCCAACGCAACAGCCAACAATGTTGCCGCTGCCAACGCAACAGCCAACAATGCTGCCGCCGTCAACTCCACATCCGACAACACGGTAGAAGCATCAACCTCTACCCCACTCCGCTCTGTACAAAACGCCAACCCGCAACCCGTTGAATCCAAGGTGGTTGCGCCAGCCGCGCCCGAGCCGCCGCGTACAAAGGTGGACAAGCCGACACCACCTCAGCAACATTTTGCAACAGTATCGACCTCCGCGCCGACCGCGCCCGATGCAGCCCCAAAGAAAAACATTGAATATCAAACGATTACAACTCCCATTGTAAACGATACAAATGTGCAGCCCACCACAGCACAGATTCAGAACTTGTTGGCAAATGGTCTCATCGTACTTGACCACAGTACCAAAACTTTTACAATATATACCCAAGGCAAATAATTTACCTTTGGAACAGGATTTACAATTTTGCAACAGAGAGAGAAAAACGTAAATATTCTAAAATCGCGAGAGTGTCAAATGTTACTCCCGCGATTTTGTTGTTTGAGATACACTTTTACTTTTTGTACATTATACTTTAAGTTTTGTATGAGATACTATTGAGATTTCACTAATACGTTGCTTGATATTGTGGGAATATTGTAAACACGCATCATAATTAATTGATTATCAATAGATTACAATCCAAGTAAAAGGATGTGGACATACGACTTCCATAGTTGACATACTGTCGCCACCATACAGACGCATAATATGTAACTAATTGATTTCCAGCCAATTACAGCTAACATAAAGCATTCAACATCGGCTCTACATTTTGGTATTTGAATTAC
>JAFXMJ010000085.1 GCA_017530465.1 Bacteroidales bacterium | reverse complement strand
CTCAAACTCGCCTACGCCGACAACAAACAGCGTTTTGAGTACGTGGCAAACGGCAAGCCGGAAGATTTGGAAGGTTACAGGTTGTAATTGATTGACGACAATACACACTAAAATTTCGCGATTCTCGTTCCTTAACCCCTAAAAAAAACGAGTTAAGGAACAAGAATCGCGATTTTTGTTCCTTAACCCCTAAAACAAACGAGTTAAGGAACAAGAATCGGATATTTTTTGTATATTTGCGGTGTCAAACTAATACAATTATGCAGTTAGGTTGGATAGATTTTTCGGACACGGATAGGAAAAAAGCACTCGGTATCTTGACGATGATGGACGAGGAGGGGGCGGTTGACGAGATTGGCATTGGGCGCATTAGGGATGCTTTCGCCAATATTTTCTTTCCAGGAACATCAACCATTATGACAAGAGCAAAGTATTATTTCATCGTGCCGTATGCCTTTAAAGATGCTCTTGCAAACCGTAACTTAACGAAATACAAGGAGATTATTAAAGAGGTAGAGGATGGCATTGAGCGCAAATGCGCCGAAAAAATGCTAAAAAAGAATCCGGGAAGCGGCAACGGCATTATTGGCGCAAGGTCGCTTGCTCGGGGCGAATGGGTGTCGCGTAAGCCGTCGTCGATTTATTGGAATGCGCTGAGGACGGTAGGAATGTTTACTTACGAAAATATCTCGACAATAGAAAGTTACGTAAAAGTCGCATTGGCAAACCGTGATAATATTATTGAAAAAACTTCAAAATCCGACGATGCGGAAGAAGATTGTGATGACAGCGACGCTTTTCACCGCAAAATGAAGCCGTTTTGGAATTTGCCCGAAGGCGGCTATAACAAACGTTGGATTACTGATATTTCTATCGACTTGACATTTGACGAGGCTGAATTTTTGCGCAATCAGATTTCAACGCGGTATCAGGATACGCTTTTTAAGGTGATGCTCGACAACAATATCCGTTTGCCCGAAAGAATGTTTTTTGGAGATGCCACAGAATTGTTTTTCAACATTGTTTCGCCTCGTAATCAACATCTTATAACTCTCGCCAACAAGGTTAACCTCCTTGTGTATATGATTAGGGTTCGTTATAATAAAATGCTTACACGTGGGCTTAATCAGAATGTTTTGGATGCTTGGGAAGATTTGAAAAACGAAACTGAATATTTCGCCGACCTCGACATCAGACAAATGATGTACGAGTTGAAAGTTTACGATACGCTGACAAGGATATTCCTTGAATCTGCAAAAACACTCTTATTGGAAAAACGTATCGATGAACTCGATAGGCTTATCTATCAACGCGAAGTTGCTTTGAAGGGTCAACGTTCTAAACTTGCAAAAGCCAACGAATACGACCCGAGGAGTCTTGTGGCGGATTATTGGCTTGATTTCCGAATGAACACAGCACGTACTATTATCAACGACATTTTAGACGCAGAACAACGAAATGAAAACGATATTTGACCCAAAACAAAACCGTCTTGACTACGGCGAATTGCTTTTCCCGCCCAACGAATACGCGCTCGAAAAGGCTCTCAGTACAACTTATTCGCTTGATTTGCAGACGCTTGTAGCGGCTACAATTGCGCTTGGTCTTGGCGAGGCTACGGATGCTGAACTCGCCAAAAATCCGATTAACTTGTTGTATGCCTTGCAGAAAGTTACCGACAAAATGTTGGTTTTCTGTGATTCGTCGCAAATACACGCTGTTCAGGAAAACAAGCGAAATCGTTTTCTCGGATTGATAGAAAAAGCCATCGTACCCGTCAGCCTTCCGCCCAAGTGGGGTATGAAAGATTATCCGTCGTTTCATCCTAAATGTTGGATTTTGCAGTTTAGGCACGTAAAGCACGCCAATCGCCTCAAATACCGTCTGATAGTAATGAGCCGCAATCTTACATTCGATAGAAGTTGGGATGTTTCTGTGAGTCTTGATGGCTACGAAACCAACGAACCCACCGTTGACGCTCAGACGCAAAGATTGATTGGTTTCGTTGATTTTTTAAAGAATCAAATCGAAAAAAAAGACCCGTTGATTGATTCTAAATACAGGTTTATCGATGAATTGACTGCCGGACTTGCCAAAGCGAAATTCAAAACAGATAGAGGCGATTTTGTAGATTTTGAATTTTTGCCGATTGGTACGGGCGCGTTGGATATTAATAGGGATGCCCTTTTTGCCGACCACAATATTTCGAGCATTACTGTAATGTCGCCGTTTGTGTCTAAATCGGTGATTGATAGGTTGTTGTGTAGGAAAAATGGTTATAATGCGCAAAAACTCATTACTCGCGAATCCGAATTGTACAAAATTAAGGATTTGCCGAGGTATTTCAGTGTCTTTTGCCTCAAAGACCAAATCGTTGACGGAGAGGAGATTACATCTGAGTCGGGCAATGAGTCAAATATGAAAGAGGACATACACGCCAAAATGTATTTGACGCAAAAAACGAATGGTACAATGTATCTCTATCTTGGCTCGATGAACGCCTCAGAAAACGGTGCAAACCGCAACGTAGAACTTTTGGTGAAACTCTCGTCCTCCAATTATGCTCCATTCGATTTTGCCGAAGAACTTGGTCTTTGGAAATCTTCGGGAATGTTTCAAGAAATTGATTTCGCTAATTTAAAATCTGTTGACACAGAAGATGTTGAAGACGAATTTAATAAAAAACTAAAATGGCTCTGTCATCTCAATATGTCGGCGGTTGTGGTAGAAAATATCAATGGAAGTTTTGATGTGGAAATCTCT
>JAFXMJ010000084.1 GCA_017530465.1 Bacteroidales bacterium | reverse complement strand
GCCTTACATTAATAATATGTCTCATAATGGCACTCAACGCCACGCCTCAAAGCGATGATTTCTTCGACAGCCTATTGCGACAGGCAGCCGAAGCCGACAGCGACACCTCCAAAGCAAAAATTTACGTCAAGATTTCGGCAAGCGTCAACGACCCCGACACCATTATCAAATACGGCAAACTCGCAATAGAAATTGCACAGCGTTACGACGACAAATGGACTCTTATGGCGAGTTACGACAACATCGGATGGGCGCAATATTACAGCCTAAAATTCAACGACGCAGTAGAATCATACACTCAGAGCATCCGATACGCCACCGAACTTGGCGACAAGCATTTCATAGGTGCCACGAGCCTCAGCCTCGGCAACGTATATTACGAACTGTCAGAAATTTCCAAAATGTGGGACGCGTATTACAGAAGCCTCGACACCTTCACGGAACTCAAAGACACCGGCAACGTCTGCATCGTGATACGCTCCATCGGGCAGTCATTTGCAAGCGTCGGCATGTACAAGTCGGCACAGGAGCAATACCACAAGTCGTTGAACCTCAGCATCGAAATGCGCGACACCGTACAGATGGCATACGACTACCGCAATATCGGCGAGACATACCTCCAACAATTTGGCGAACGCAAATCCCAGATGGCGTTGCAAGGCATCATCACCGCAAAAAAATACCTCAAAATAGCCGAGCGAATGATGCCCGACTTCGACAACGACTACGTAACAGCCGAACGCATCGGCAATTACATCTCACTCGCCGACTGCTACGTAAAACTCGCCAAAATGCAGGGAAACCGCGATTACATCGATAGTTGCCGGCATTACCTCACATTATTCAAGCAAAACAACCTTTCGGAGACCGAAGGCTACCTCCTCGCATCGCAGACGGAGTCGGATATGCTTATGCTCGAAGGCAAACACACCCAGGCACTCCCAATCCTGTCGGAAGCCCTGCAATACGCCATCGACGAAGGCAGCGAACACAACGTAATGTCCATCTACAAGCGGCTTTCCGAATGTTACGAACACATCGGCGACAAGTCCAAGGCTCTCGACGCGCTCAAACTCCACTACGACCTCAAACTCAAAATCACCAACGAAACCGAAATGCGCCGCGCCTCCGAGTATTTTGCGCAACAGGAAATCAAACTCGAAAAAGAGCGCATAGAACAAGAACGAATCCTCAACGAAGAACGCCGTCAACGTCAGAAGGCTATCAACACCGCGCTACTCGTCATCATCACAATGATGACAGTGATAGTATTCCTCGTGTACAAAGCATTCCGCCAAAAACGCCGCTCAAACGAAGTCCTGATGGGCAAAAACGCCATACTCGCCCAGCAAAAGGAAGAAATCGCCACACAGAACGACGCCCTCCGGGAAAAAAGCGAAGAAATCGCAAGCCAGCGCGACCTCCTCGCCTCCCAAAAAGAAAGCCTCGCCCGCACAAACCGTCAGATGCGCGATTCCATCACATACGCACAGCGCATACAGCGCACCGTGATAACATCGCAGGAAGAGATGGACGCCATATTCCCGCAAAATTTCGTGCTCTACCGCCCGAGAGACATCGTGAGCGGCGACTTCTACCGCGTGGATTCCATCCGTGGGCACAAGATAATAGTTGTAGCCGACTGCACCGGGCACGGCGTACCGGGCGCACTGCTCAGCATGATGGGCATCAGCGCATTGAAAGACATCTTGGGACAACTCGAAATCACTGGCGGCGACATCAACCCAGCGGCGATATTGCAACAACTCCGCGAGTTTATCAAACACTCATTCAACAAAAACACCACCGACGACGGCATGGATATGTCGATATGCGTACTGCGTCCCGACGGAGAGACGATGGACTTTGCAGGTGCCAACCAAAACGCAATCATAGTCCACAACGGCGAGATTACGCGCATTAAGGGCGACTTTATGCCCATTGGCAACTACGTAAAAGAAGGAGACTTCACGCCGCACCAAATCAAAGTAACCAAAGGCGATATGCTGTACCTATTCACCGACGGCATACCCGACCAACTCGGCGGCGCAGACTTCTGCAAATATTCGCTCCGCCGACTCACCGACCGCCTCGCAGCCCTCAGCAGCTCAGACCTCAACAAACAGATGTACGACATCGAGCGCGACATAGAACTCTGGATGGGCGACAAAGCCCAACTCGACGACATCACGCTGCTCGGAGTAAGAATTAATTAATGCACAATGCATCAAATCAACCCGTCTGGAAGACGAAATATCTATAACCCTGTACATTGGCGGCGTAGCCGTTAATATGCAGGGAGGGGCATAAAAACACAAAAGCAGACCTTTCCAGGCCTGCCCTTGCTACTAATTCTTAACCTAAACCTAATATTATGAAAAGACAATTAAAAAAAATAAAAATACAAATAACAACAATTAAAACTCAAAAACTAATTTCTATCATTTACACTGCAAAATTACATCGAATTTTTGACATAGATATTAAAATAGGATTAACAATGTATTATATAAATGTAACGGATACACCCAAAACAAAAACAGGAGAACGACTGTAAAGGTCATTCTCCTGTCCGATTGTTGCAACAAATATCTAAATCAATGTCGTGTTAGGCTGCTTTGCCGAGCTTGTTGACGTGATGAGCCAACTTAGATTTGAGGTTAGCCGCCTTGTTCTTGTGGATGACATTCTTCTTGGCGAGCTTGTCGATCATTTTAGATACCAAGGGGAGCGACTTCTCAGCCTCCTCCTTGTTGTCGCATGCGCGGAGCTTGCGT
>JAFXMJ010000083.1 GCA_017530465.1 Bacteroidales bacterium | reverse complement strand
CTGTGTTTTTTTATTGCTGTTGTTTTTGTTCAAATACGCAAAACGCTTTTTTTTATATTGTTCCTGCATTAAAAAATAAAAGGTCTGTATATAAAATAAGAAAATTACTTTTTATACAGACCCAGTTTTTTCGGTTAATGTCGCGGTGATGAAAATAATTTGTAAATTGTACGTGTGTAATTTATAAGGGGCTCACAATACTGAGAGGATTCGAACCACCGGACTGCCCTCTGTCCAACCGTCAAACAGTAGCGTAAATGGCTATGATGTGTGAAAATTGACTCTTTCACGGAGTTTGACATTCACCCCGAAAAAACTTAATGCCTTTATTCCAATAAGTCCGCCGTCCAATTGGTCTGTTGAAGAAGGTTGTCAAGAAGGCGGATGCGTTTGGCAATCTCGTCGGCAGCGGTTTGAACCGTCTTAACGTCCACGGCGCGTTTGATTTTGATTTCGCTGCGGGTGGCGCGGTTCGTGATGTTGCTCGCACTCTGAACAACGTTTTTCAAAATTGAATGTTTCTTTGTAATACTGTCTTTTTCGGAAATGATTTCGGTAAGTGTCTTGCCGTCAGCCTTAACGCTGCAGTTGGTGAGGTTGATATGCGAGACAAGATAGTCAAGGCGGTTGATTGCCTCGTCAAGTTCCGAAAGAAGTTCCTGCGGGTCTTCCGCCGTCTGCTCGCCTTCCTGAACAGTGGCGTTGCTTTCAAGACGGTATCTTAACTGGTCGATTTTCTTGCTCAAATCGGCACGCTCTTGTAATGCTTCTGCTAATTTCATAGTCGTAAAAATTTGGTTTCTTACATCGCAAAAATAAATATTTTGTATGAAATTTCAAAATTTTAAATTTGGAAAAAATTGAAAATAGTTTTAAATTTGCAGTAAAAACCAACTTTATAAAAAGTTATGTCAGAATATTTGGACCAATTTGAAACAAGCCTTACGGACTCGCTCCTGACACTTTGCCGCGAGGCGGGTTATATCAGCGGCAAGATGCCAGCATCAGATGACATCACAAAAAAATGGGACTCAATGTCGCCGTCGTACATCAAAGATGCACTTCACGAAATCAACGACTACCCTTCGGTGGCGTTGGGTTGGGCGATGTATGTCGGTATGGCTGTGGCGCATTATTGGGATACCGATTGGAACATTTACGGCCGCCACGAAAACCTTTACGAACATCTCCGCGACAAGCGCGGTTTTGACTATCTCGACGAGGTGGTGCGCGGCGAAATCCTTGGTCTTTCAGGCGATGATTTTGTCAACATTGAAGATTTGGTGCGCAAATGCGCCCGCCACGTCCAAGACAAAATCCGCCACGAACAGATTGAGCCGTCGAGCGTTACAGCATTCTACGCCTTTGCGCGTAGTGTCTATGTCCTCTACCAAATCGGCGCGGCAGTGGAGTTGCAAAGATGTGGTTACAAGATGGAAAAGGTGGGATAAAATTAATCCTCATACATCTCCGCCGCCTCTATGTGCATATCTCTTATCTCCTCGGCAAGCCATTGAGGTTCAATCACTTTGAGCATTATGCCGCGAGATAGGAGATGCGCATTAAAATCAAACGTCGGGCGCATAATAATCTCAAAATCAGAATAATCCTCAGTTTCAACGATTTCGGTTTGCGTGTGATGCAGCGGAAGGTCGCGCAAAAAATAACGCTCGCTGCCAAAGGCGCGCACAACAATCCTTTCCGCCGGTGCGTTAACCTCCGACACAATGCCAAAACATTCCGAAAAATATTCCGCCGCGTCAAAATCAGGGTCGATTTCAAACTTTACGTCCGATACAGAAACCTCAATGAACCTGTCCAACGAAAAGACACCCATCCTCCCGTTCCTATGTCGGCACAGCGCGTACCAACGTTGACGGAAAAGTTTCAGGCAATACGGCGACATCAGAAAATGTTTCGGCTCGTCGGCTCCATAACGGCGGTATGCAGCCGAAATCATAAAACTGCCTTTCATTGCATCGATAACAGTCTGCAAATTTGAGCCGCCGGAAGGGATATTTTCGAGCAAAATGCGTTTTTGGACGCTCAAACTTTCGCTGATTATGTTGCTGACACTCAATGTAGAAAGCATCCAATTTTGCACAGAATTATCGTGCAGCACGTCATTATTCTCAATATAATATTTGTAACCATCGCGGCGGTCACATTCGATGATTATCCCAAAAATATCAAGAATGGCGTCTCTGTGGCGGTTGAAAGTGGTACGCGCCAATTCGATGCCGCCGCTCATCTCGGTATCCACCCAAAGGCGGTTCAAGTCGGCGAAAGATATTTTGCCGGCGCGGTCGATGGTTTTAACAAGCCAAATATATTCTTTGAACAACGATTGTGTAGCCATAATGCAATTTTTTTGCAAATATATAAAAAAAATCCAAACCTGTACCGCCAAATGGTACAACCCCATCTTTACTTTGCAGCCGACAATTTGATTCACCAACCATTTAAAACATTAAAGAAATGAAAAAAGTAACATTTGCTCTTATGAGCCTCGCAATGATTGTTTCGATCGCGCTTTCGTCTTGCAGCAAGGACGACGACGAGACACCGCTCACCATTTCGCAGACCAGCCTCACGATGTCTCACGGCGACACTCTCTCAATCACCGCCAACCAGAAGTCAACATTCGCCTCCGCCGACCCATTTGTGGCAACGGTAACCGCCGACGGAAAGATTGAGGCTAAGCACGTTGGGCAGACCGTTGTAACAGCCACGGCAGGCGGACAGTCCAAGGAGTGCACCGTAACGGTAAAACCAGTGTACAACCTCTACCAAGAGCCAATCCTCGACTTCGACCTCACCAAGAATGACATCATGGCTCGGGAAGCTCGCCCGCTTGAAGAAGACCGCGACACCGTGCTGGTTTACACCGACAAAAAGACATACCTGATGTACTATTCATTCGATGCGCAGACCTCGAAACTCAAAAGCGCAACATACGGTATGCCCAACATCTCGTATGCCCAGTCGTCGGTGCTAACAGACTTTCTCATTGAGCGTTACCAGCCCATCGACATGAAAGAAAACAATTGCTACTTCATCAATTCCGCCGACCCAAGCACTGCGTCGATGATTGTATCGATGGAATTATCAGTAAACCGCCTGCAAATTGATGCAGTTGTGGTCTATCTGAAAAAGAAATAAAAATTTCCCGCGCTATCATGTACACAATTCAAAAATAATGCATATATTTGCCGTGTCGGTGCGGTGCAAAAACCGCGCCGACGGCATATATTACAATAGAGGCGTTACAAGACGCTTTGTTTTTTCGATTCATTGGAATTTGGCCGTTTCAAGAACAGTTATCGGAACACAAAGCAACGTGATGCCCAATGGATATGTATTATTGCATCCGCAAGGTTGCTGTGTACATATATCGTGGGTTTTGGCGTTGCTCGTTCTCGATAACTGGGCAAGGCCAAAGCCCCAATGAACGGAACGGGCTGACGGTACAATCCCACGTTTTTTATTGTAGGTGCGCAATCGCTATTAACACTTTTACTAACTTGCTCTGACGGGATTGCAGATTAATATTTGAAAAGACAAAATGGAAGAAAACAATGAAATCCAGCAAGACCAAGGACATTTCTCTATGCCCGTCAATGACATTTTCCACATCAGTGGACGCGGCTATGTGTTCTGCGGCTGCATTGCTTCGGGTACTGTCCACATCGGCGACGAGGTAACATTGAGCAACGGAATCAAATCATTCGTCAACGGCATAGAAATGGGTCAAGAATTGTTTGATTGGGCAACCAAGGACGAAAATCCAGGTCTTTTACTCGGCAGTATCGCAAAAAATGCTATCACTGACTTCGATAACCTTATTGTAGAAGGTATTGACACCGAGCGCAACCACTGCGAAATCTCCGTCATCGAACAATCACCTGTCAAAGGCAACGGAATCAACGTCAAAGGCAAAATCCTCTCTGGCTCAATCAACGTCGGCGACCCGATAATCATTTCAAAGGATATTAACGGAAACATATTCCGTACAATCACTGTTGACGCTATCGAAATCGACGGACAGAACGTCCAGTCTGCCAAACAAGGCGACATGGTAACGCTCAATTTCAAAGGCTTGACGATGCGCACCAAATGCGACAAAGTAATCAACCGATAAATCCAATAAACAAATCCAAGAAAAGACAAATGGCAAAAATTTACCAAACATTGGCGGAGTGGCAGGCGTTTGTCAACGACCTGAAGGCAAATGGCATAT
>JAFXMJ010000082.1 GCA_017530465.1 Bacteroidales bacterium | reverse complement strand
GATATTTCGGCATCAGTGAGAGTGTGGAAAAACTTGACCATTTTTTTTACGCCAAACCACACATCCCTGCTTGAATAGTCGGCAAGGTTGGCTGGAAGTAGAAATACCGCTTTGCCGTTTTCATCAACAACAGCCTTTGATACGGCATCAGTACTGCCCGCAAATCCCAACTGCAAAGTCTGACCGCTGTAATAATTGGTCGCAGTTGATGATGTGGTATTCACCACAAATGTGTATTGGTTTGATGATTTTTTGTCTTCATCATCGCTGCAAGATACAGTAAATAAGGCTGATACAGAGACAACCATAATCATTACAAAAATACGTTTCATATCTATATAGATATTTTGTTTAAAGAAACGGTTTGATTCTCTGTGTCCCACGAAATTTCGATTTCTTTTTCATTCGTATCGAATTCGATGGTTTCGTAGCCTTTGTAAGTGTTGATATAGTCGTATTTTCCACTATTGGGTACACAATACATTATTGCTTCGGGAGCAACACTATACTTGGTACCATCAACATAGTCCGACGGCTTGGTAAGACTTATTAAACCGCCGCCAAAATGCATTTCTACTCCTTTTGCCAAAAACAAGTCATGAGTGGAGGAAAAATCACGAAGCCTCGTATTCCAATGTCCAAGATACATCACACCTGGTTTCGTGTACGAATTGTCAGTGGTAATAAAACCTGCCTCCGCCATATCGTGGTGAACAGAACCGCTTTGACTTGTCTTGATGACCCCGTCATTGACAATGGAAATACTAAGGTCGTATTCGGGAGAGAGTTCGTGGAACATCATACCATATCCTTGGTACACCTTGTCACAGCCGTCTTCAATATTAATTTCTATCGTACCTCTGTTAATTGCAGGCGGAGTTACAGAAAACCTATTCTTATTTTCGTTTTCATAGATACCGCATATAAACTTGCTGCCATCGGCGAGTACACAAGATTGTCCGTTCGGAACTGGAGTTTCAGTAATAGATATGTATCCGTTGTTTACAATATTGTTGGTACCATAACGTGTCATTCCGTACGTGTTACCAGGCTGACGCGCTATCATTATTCCGTCGTTGAGAATATTTGTGGTGTCGCTGCCGGCAGTAATCATACGGCTATCCTCAGCATTCTCTACTTGCATATTCATTGTTCCTCTGTTGCTTGCAGTAGCATGAGATCCGGTAACACCAATACCGCGCATTCTCGTACGCGAGGAGCCATTCCCTTTAAAATTGATAGTTCCGTTGTTGATGATGTTACTTCCATAGTCTCCTGCCATCGTAAAACAATAAACGGTACAACTTACTGATGGGTCATGGTCAAAATAAACATCTATAACTCCATCATTAATTAGTACGCAGTTTTTTCCTGAGGCAACCAGTCCCATCATTCTGATATATTCAAACTCACGATTTTCATTGTCATCATCCACAAGTTGTTCTTTGTAGCATTCTACAATATTTTTTGTATGGATTTCTATGTGTCCCCGATTTATGAGCGTTACATTATCCACTGTCTTTGTGGTGTCAACATGCTCCTTATCATTAGGGTCGATTGCGAAAGCACTCATTATCGGGCAATCAATTACCCATTTGCGTCGCCAACCCACCGATTTTAACACGGAAACCTTGCGCTTGATTATATTGCATTTTTCAGGATCAGCATAATCTATCATTACGTCTTTTTCGTTTACGATTATCGCACCGGATACCTCTGTATTGATTTGACCAGATTCTGATACCGTATAGGGCAAATCTTCGGGTGTGGTTGACGAGTTGTCTGAAATTCTGACCGTATCGTGAACAATTACATCACGATACTCAATTTCAGTATCTTTTGAACATGATAAAAATGCTACTGTTACAATCAAAACTGCACACAGCATATAAGTTGTACTTTTTTTATTCATATTCTTTTTGCATTAATATTTATAATTTAATTTAAATACTTGACCAAACGTACATTACGTCCATATACACGTCTGTGTCTATACACATAAAACTGTCCTGAACGAAAACTGACATCCCAAACTACTGATATGTCGTTATAATCAGTAGATGTCCACAGTCCGCCATAAAAACCAGCATTACCGAATTCGGTTCCTAAACGATGTCCAGCGGCAGGGAAAAAAACTGCACCGGCAGCCTCCATCATAGACCATTGTTCCAAAGTGTATTCGTTTTTTTCTTTAAACTTATCTGCTCCATAACCCTCTGCTACACCACTGTTGAATGTTAATCCCTCTGGCAAAATCCACGTATCCGGCAGAATTACAAGACCATTGACATCTCCAACCTTGGCTACACCTAATTTATCGGCGGCGTTTTCTCGCGTTTCGGTCATATACAGCCACTCCTCTGCCGAAAGAGTAAACCACGTTTTACTGTCACCAATATTGATTCCCCAATCAACAAAATTCAAATATAGGGTTGAGTCTATGCTAATTTTCGTCGGATTGTTCCCCGTTCCCCAACCGAACAAATCAATATAACCTTCGAAAGAATCGGAGATTTGACCATTATTTTCGCCTGCATAGTCATATTGGTGTTCTGCAAAACGCCATACCTTGGTACTCGGACAATACTGCAAATTGCCAGAAGCAAAGACAATTTTTTTTGAGTCCGAAACAGAAAATTCACCGCACAAACTCGAAAAATTCATATTTACATTGTTGTCTTTTTCTTCGTCGTCCTTACAAGATACAGCCATAAAACATAGTAACAAACCGGCTACAATATACAAGCGGAATGTATTTAACGTATGTATCATTTAATTTTACAAGTTAGATTTTTCAATTTTGCATCTGATGTCTGAAAAACATCATTTTCAGTAAGTGCGGCAGACGAAATATCGAACTCCGCACTGCGGCACGCCAACACGTGGTCTGACTTGCCGCGATTCCATTTCAGCACCTTCATTTTGACGGGATTGTCAAAACCCAGCTGCATATTAACGCCGAGCTCTGCGGTGATATATTTTTGAGGACCTTCTTGCGTAACTTCAACCGTGCCCTCGTTTGAAACATACCTTACGGGCGTTTCATTGTTTTCGTCCTTGTTTTCCATTTGGTAATAGAAACCGAAAGCGATTGCCTCAGAACCTGATTTTTCACTGCCGACGAGGTGTATTTTTATCGAGCCTTTGTTGACAACCGGCGCGGGAAGCATTTTTCCCGGACGAAAATGCTCATACATTCCGGTAGCCATCGGCGGAAAATTAAACAAGTAGGGAATTTTGCCGTTGATAAGTGTTGCGAGTGAGACAGCCTCAATTTCACCTTCGTTAATCATCGTAGTGCCGGTAACACTGCCAATCGTCATAATGCGTCCTGAAACTTTGAGTTTGATTTTGCCCTTGTTTATGAGCGAGCCGCCGTGTCCTGCCGAATGAAGAATTCTCGTTTGGAACGCCCTTTCGACATCGGCTGTTATGACGCCTTCGTTGACAACATGCAAATTGTTTGCTACGCCGCCAACTCCGCGTATGAGCGACTGGTATGACCCGTTGCCATAGAAATGGATTTCGCCTCGGTTAATGAGCATCGAATTTGCCTCCGCCCACATTGCACAGCAATACATTGTGGTTTCGCTGTCCTTGTCGTAATCCATACAGATGTTGATGACGCCTTCGTTTATAAGCACAGAATTTTCGCCTGCCGCCATCGCGTAAGCCCTGAGAGCGTCTACCTTTACCGACTTGTCGTTAACTGACTTGTCGTATAAATCTTTCATTTTCAGAGTTATAACACCTTTGTTGATGAGTACGGCGTTAGGAGCGAGTTTCATATCGCCGTCATCACCCTCTGTCAAAGCCACAAATCCGCAGAGAACGTTGTTTTGAAGTTTTCCGCTGCTGTTGAACTGCGCTCCCGCCAAATAGCGGTATATAAAAAGGTTTTCCCTGCTCGAATCAGAGATTTCAAGGTTGTCCACGTTAACAGCATACGCACCCTGACCTATAAATTTTGCATAGTTTAATGTGCTCATATTCAGTTCGGAATTAATTGTTATTTTTTATCCCACGGAAATTCTGTCTTGATTGGAGAGAACACGTCGATAGCCTCAGTCTCGCCTACTGCCACGAAAGCGTGCGGCACATTGGCGGGTACAAGATAAGCGTCGCCCGCTTTGAGATGAAATACTTCGTCGCCAATGGTGAGTTCAAAGCCGCCCTTAATACAATAGCCAAACTGTTCCTGCGGGTGAGTGTGCATTCCTACAACAGATTTGTCGGACATGTTCCAGTGAAGGACATTCATATTTGTGCCGGAAGCGAAATCCTGACGGATAACGCCTTTGCCCATATCGATTTTCTCGATTTTGTCATGAAAGAATACTGATTGTGCCATATTTTTAAGTGTAATTAAAGTAATAAAAAAAAAAAATATTTTTTCGTTAAATTGTTTGCTACAAATGTAATAATTCATTTTTAAAAATGCAAATATTCATTTTGTTCATTTTTGTTTCTTTCAACAATTCATTAAAAACTTGTAACTTATAATTTTTATTCGTATTTTTGGGGCGTAATTTCAAACAGAAAAAGCGATACTTAATATGAGCAACAAGAAAAACCGCATCGTGCTGTTAAGGCAAATGATTGAAACCGAAGAGATAAGGTCTCAAAAAGACATTTTGAACCGCATGAAAGAACAAGGCGTGGAAGTAACTCAGGCAAGCCTTTCACGTTATTTAAAAGAGATGAACGCCGTCAGAGTTTCAGATGGCGAGGGCGGATATTTT
>JAFXMJ010000081.1 GCA_017530465.1 Bacteroidales bacterium | reverse complement strand
TTACACCGCAAATGTAAAAACTTTTTTCGACAATTAACGAAAAAAGACAGCATTTTTAGTTTTTAAGAAAACTATTTCAACAAAATCGAGAAAGTAGATTTTTTAGCAAAGGTAACCGGCTGATCGGTGGTCTTGTTGCGGATTTGCACCTCCCACCATCCCGGGCGCGGATTGGTCTTGGAACAAACCATCTTCACCAATCCATCCTTATCAGCCTTATTAGGATCGACATCGACGGTGCTCGTACCCATAAAAGTGCGGCGGGTGCTCATATAATAATACCATTTCACCTCAAATGTTACCACGCCGTCCTTGGCGAGCGTCTTCAATTCATCGGCGGTGAAAGTGCACACCAAGCTCACCGGCTTGTAAGTCTCGCGCAGGCTGCGTGACACATTAGCATCCACAAGAGCCACAAGGTCGGTGCCCTCGCTCTCGGCAACTGCATCGGTGATTACCTCGCCATTGTTGTCCCAAGCCAAGTGTATCTGCGTCTGTGCCGACGATACGCCGCAGACAGCAAGCAATATCAATATAATGAGAATCCGTTTCATATCGCTTAATTGTGTTAGGTTATTTGGCAACGCCTTTGATGGTGATTAACAAATACCGTTCCAATCCCCAAAACTCCCTGACAAATAGCGTTTTGCAAAAAAAGTGAATTTTTTGGGTAAAAATAGTTGATTTTTTCATAGGGTAATGAAGGTTTTATGTGTTAAATAAATGAAACAAACAAAAAACGTCTTAAAACCCTACGCATTATGAATACCAACGACACCGTAAAATTCATCGAGAACCACATCACGGAGATGGAAGAAACAATCTCCCTCGAAGAGACTATCGCCACACTCGCTATGGACTCTGCCGACGGCTGGTTCTAACGAAATAATTTAACAGAGTAGAGACGTAGCGCGCTACGTCTCTACATACGTTTTATGCGTTTTCAAAAGAATCTGTCAATTCTTACAGTATCAGCATCGCGTCGCCGTAATCACCAAAGGTGTACTTTTTCTTGATGGCCTCGTCGTATGCCTCCATCAAGAAATCGAAGCCCGCAAATGCAGCCGCCGACATCAGCATCGTGGAATACGGCTGATGGAAGTTGGTAATCAACGTATTTGGCACGCTGAACTCGTATGGCGGGAAGATAAACTTGTTGGTCCAACCGTCGAAAGGCTTCAACATTCCGTTGGTTGACACCGAACTTTCCAACGTCCTGAGCGACGTGATACCTACCGCGCAGACACGTTTTTCGGCTGCCTTGGCGGCGTTGACGAGATCAGCGCAATGCTCGTCGATGTATATCTGTTCCGAATCCATCTTGTGCTTGGTCAAATCCTCCACATCTACGCTCCTCAGATGACCAAGACCCATATGCAATGTAATCTCAGCAAACTGTACGCCCACGATTTCGAGACGTTTGAGAAGGTTTTTGTTGAAATGGAAACCGGCCGCCGGACCTGCTACCGCGCCTTCGTGCTTGGCGTAGATGGTCTGATAACGCTCCTGATCCATCGGCTCCACGGGACGGTGGATGTACTTGGGAAGCGGAGTCTCGCCAAGACCGTAGAGGATGCTCTTAAACTCCTCGTACTTGCCGTCAAACAAGAACCTCAATGTCCTGCCACGCGAAGTGGTGTTGTCGATGACCTCAGCCACGAGGCTGTCGTCGTCGCCAAAATAGAGTTTGTTCCCAATGCGGATTTTGCGGGCGGGGTCCACGAGTACGTCCCAAAAACGCATCTCCTTGTTGAGTTCGCGGAGGAGGAAAACCTCGATTTTCGCACCGGTCTTTTCCTTGTTGCCGTACAGACGGGCGGGAATCACCTTGGTATTGTTGAACACCATCACGTCGCCGTCGCCCAAAAACTGCCACAAATCCGAAAACACCTTGTGCTCGATGGTATGCGCCTTGCGGTCGAGCACCATAAGTTTTGAACTCTCGCGGTTTTCGGCGGGATACTGCGCGATGAGTTTTTCAGGCAGGTCGAATTTAAACTTAGATAATTTCATCTAACTTGTTATAATATAGTATTTTACACGTAAAAACATTTTCTCTGCAACTGCAAAGTTAAAAATTAATCCTGAGACTGCCGCAATTTTTCCTCAAAATCTTCGATGGAAATAGCATTTTTTAACGTTATCTCACCAATCCTTGTGCGGCGAAGCCCCGCCAAATAGCCGCCAACTCCGAGACGTGCGCCGATGTCGTTGGCAAGGGAGCGGATGTAAGTGCCTTTGCTGCAATGCACACGCGCCTTGAACTCCTTGGTGTCGTCATTCCAATCGAGGATTTCGATTGCAAAAATCTCAATCATTGTCGGGCGCATCTTCACCTCGTCGCCCCTGCCCTCGTGCGCCGCCACAAAAGCGCGTTCGCCGTTGATTTTTTTGGCGGAATACACGGGCGGATATTGCTGTTGAGAGCCAATGAAAGTCTTCAAGCATTGCTCCACATCATCACGTGTAATATGCTTGGTATCAACGAAATTACAAGGTTCGGTCTCGAGGTCAAAACTCGGCGTCGTAGCACCCAATCTTATTGTAGCCACGTATTCCTTGTCGTGGTCTTGGTAGGTGGTGATTTCCTTGGTCTTTCGTCCCGTGCATACAATGAGGATGCCCGTAGCCAAAGGGTCGAGCGTGCCAGCGTGCCCTACCTTCACCTTCCTCAATCTACGATAATGGCGCAGAAGGTAGCGCACCTTATTAACAATGTCAAACGACGTCCACTTCAACGGCTTGTCGAGGACAATCACCTGACCGAGAACGTATGGGTCGTCCTGCGGCGGATTTTGG
>JAFXMJ010000080.1 GCA_017530465.1 Bacteroidales bacterium | reverse complement strand
GCCGACAGAAGTATCCTCGCTGCGGTGTCGTCAGCCAAGAAAAACTTGAAAACCGAGTCAAATATTGGGTTGCCGATTGTTATCATAGCCGTATAACGTATTAGTTGATTGATTGGTGCAAATGTAAAACTTTTTTTGGAGTTGTCCAAAAGAAGTTCTGCCTATTCTACTATCATCACACTGACTTTCTCTTCCTTACCATCGTGATAAATGTAGAATACCAATGCTGTGAATGGTTTCATATTTTTGACAAATGCCTTAAAGTCCTTTGGGAATACGTCACCATTGAACTTGCTAATTGCGTCTGGGACTACATTAGCGTACACAGAAGGTGGTATTACGCTCACCGAATCAATCTTAAAATTAGGCTTATAGAAGAAGTCAATTTTGGAGTTTGAGTTCAGGAAATAGTTTTTTGACCTATAAACATAGGAAAAAATGTTTTCGTTAGATGGTTTTATGTCTGGTGCGCTAACATCTTTGCCAGTAGCTACTTCCTTGCACCTGATGTCTCTTATCCAAAAATTGTCGTGAGACCCTTGCCAACCACTTGTATTATGTTGCGTAAGGTGCGAAAACGTTATTGAATCGATTTTGTTGCCATCGATTTCGTATAAAAAAAAGTAGTCGGGGTTGGTGGCTTCTATTCTGAACGATTGTACTACATAATGTGTCGTATCGTCATTTTTAGAGCCAAAAGACGGATATGCATATATTTTGGGATAATCTTCATAATCGAATGCACCCCAATTGCATCTTGCGTCCATTCCATCTTTAGTTAGGCTGATTCGGTCTGCGCTGATAACTTGTCCTGTAATTTCATTTCGTAGTTTTATATTATTGATGTACAATTTTTCACCAGCGGGTACTTTGGAAATAATTTCACGCTGCCGGATAGTTAAGGCAGCATTATTGGATGAGGCAGAATATGACTCCCCTTTTATCATTCCAGTAATAGTGAAGGTTATTACTCGATGATTATCAGGAATATTTGTTAGATGCGTGACTGTATCAAGTGCGTTATCTTGTACATATTGGTTATGACTATTGTATATGCCTAATCCAATATTAGTTGCAATCCAGTTGTCATCGTTCCCTACTATATATACAAGTGTCATAGGGCGTTTCCCTACATGTTTTTTGGGATTTTCAACTACACGTATCACTAATGAATTTGTCGTTGCCTTATCCTTGGTTTGTTTTGTTTCAAGTATTATGTTTCGTATGTAAATACAATCATTTAGCTTAGTATGCCTAATAATATAACGTTGTTCTTCTGTTAACTCGGCACTATATGATGTTGCGGTTCTGTAAGAGCCATCAACCATTGCTCCAAGTTTAAAACTCCTGACTCTAAATCCTTCTGGAACATTTGTGAGACATGTTATTGTGTCTAATGCTGCCTTCGGTATGAAATCAGTTTCCCACTCGCCTGTATTCCAACCACCCAATTCAATCCATCCTTCAAATTTGTTTTCTAATGGGAGATATGATGCCTTGCTTTTTTCTCTCGGCTTGTCAACTACCTTGAATATTGAAGCTCCTACTTGTGATTCTTCATTTGTTTGATTGTTGATAAGTTTTATGTCCTCTACGTAGATTTTGTTGCCAACTGTCACTGAGGTGAGAATACCGCGCTGTTTTGGTGTAAAGTATTCAGAATTAGATGTCGCCTCCTTGTCGAAACCGTCAATAGTTGCAGCGATTCTGAAGCTTTTCACACTGAAACCATCAGGAATATGCGTCAGGCATTTGATGGTATCTAACGCTGATTTTGGTACGAAGATAGGATTCCATTCGCCGGTGTTCCAGCCTCCGAGTTCTATCTGTTGCGCCTTCGCGCCGTTGCTTGCCGCGAATGTCAGCACGGCAAGCAAGATGATTATGTGTAGAATTTTATTCATTGTTTTTTTATTGTTATTTCAACTCTTCTATCCGCACGAGATCACAGCCCTTGAAAAGCAACAATTTTTTTACATCTTTTTCACGACGATGAAGCTCGTTTCCTTGTCGCTGGCGTTTTCTATGGTGAACTCGATGGCGCCGTTGCGGTACATGCTCCACGCCAATTGCGCGGTCTGTCCGCCAGAATTGTCGGCGAGGGTGGTCTCCTTGATGTTGCCATCGCGGTCGGGGTTTTCGATGGAGTGGATGGAGAGTTTGATGTTGCCGCCTTTTTCAGCCACTACAAACATTTCTACGTCGCCAGTGCCATCGGTGGTGTATGTCGCCTTGCTGTTGGGCTTCAATGCACGGACGGAGAATTCCAATTCCACCGCTTCTTCGCCTGCACGCAATGCGTGTGCGTCGGCTACTAACGTCGGTTCGCATTGGTTGGTGATCCAATTGTCAACGGCTTGGGGCGTGAATCCGAAGTGCATACCCACAATGCTTTCGCTGGAGCAGTCGATGCAGTCCAATTTGCCAAAATCGATGTAGGTGATTTCCTCGTCGTTGTAGGTGAGGACTTCCGCCTTGAGGGTGTTGCCTTCCGAATCGTATTCGCCGGGTTCCCAGTTTTCTATGCAGGCGGCGAGGGTTTCCACGTCGCAGTCGGCGGCGGCGTTGGCGGCACGGACGCAATAGTCCATAAATGCCGATGTTATGGACGACAATTCGCCGTCCTCTTCGTCTTGCGCCATAGTTTTGAACGACATCACGCTCAAAATCAATAAGGTAAATACAATTTTTTTCATAATTGTTGATTCGTCGATTTGTTGATTTTTGATTTGTTGATTTCCTCTTTCTTCCTACAGTCCATCCACCATAATGAATGCTGCCCATTTTTTGGGGTCTTGGTATTTGACGCGGAGCATTTCCTGCGATTTCATAAAGGATTCGCGCTTTGACATGCCGTTCATCAGATTTTTGTAAAAATCGGTCATAAGGTCTTTGGTGGCGGCGTCGTCCACCTTCCAAAGGCTCATGATGATGGTCTGTGCGCCAGCCTTCTTGAATCCGCGTTGCAATCCAAATACGCCTTCACCCGTGATGGCTCCAAGACCTGTCTGACAAGCCGAAAGCACTACCAAATCGAGCCCCTGGAAGTCGAGGCGCGAAATTTCCTTGGCTGTGAGTACGCCGTCGTCAACACCTTCGGGGATGTTTTTGCGCTTTTTGGGGTCGATGGCGGATGCCGCTCCAGCCAAAAACAGTCCGCTGCGGCTCAGCGACAAGTCTTCTTTACTGTCTTTGTTGCCGGTGGTCAGGTAATCTGAAAAACTTTTTTTCTTGCCTTCTGGTTCGTAAAAACCGTGGGTGGCTATGTGGAGAATTTTGATTCCAGTGCCGGAAAGTTTTTTGAAACTTTCTTCTGTGGCTTTTACGTCGCTGCTTGCTGATACGAGGTAGTCGCCTTCGCGGAGTATTTCGGTGACTTCCTCCGCCTCTATCTGTGCGCCCTTGAGGAAGCCGATGCCAGCGCGTTGGGTTCCAGCCTCTTCTTCGTTTCCTTCTTCGCTTTCTTCTTCGTCAAAATCGTCGAGGTCGGGAATGTCGCGGAATTCTGCCACTATTTCGTCCTTGGTATCCTTGAGATCCTGCCAGTCGCCAAGGGAGAAATTATAGACTATGCCGCCATATACAGACGCCTTCTTTTGGTCGTTGACTGTTTTGGGCAGTGCGAGTTCGCGGGTGGAGGTGAGGCGGTAAACATTGTATTTCTTGGCGAAGGTCTCGTTGGTCTCGTCGGGCAGGTATTCGATGGCGATGCTGTGGAATTTGCCGCTCGGTGCGAAATATACGTTCCTGATGCCAATCAGGTATTTTTGCAACGGCTGCCAGACCATGTTGTAAAGGTCCGTAGAGGTGTAATATGCCGTGGAGTCTGAGGACTGCATTGACAGTTTGACGAGTTCGGGAGCCGCCATGCCTTTCTTGAGCACAAGCGCAACGTACATCGGCTTGTTTTCGTCCACAAAATTGGCAAATTCTATTGCGATGTCTATGTCCGAGAGTTTGGATTGTACGTCCTGCCAGTTGATGGTGAGGTCGCGGGTGTAGTCGCCGAGTTCCTTGGAACTTTCCACAAGCTCTTTTTCCTCGCGCTCGATGACAGCGGCAAGCGAATCGGCGTTTATGTGCCTTTTTTGCGGCGGCACTTGGTAGAGGTGGTCGAGCGTGGCGCGGTCGCTGCGTATCTTATTGAACTTGTCGGCAAAATTCTTGTCGCCGCTCTTCTCGATGAGTTTTTGGATTTCGAGTTCGGCGTTCAGGAGCAGACCTTTGGAAAACAGCTGTCCGTTGTAAGCAAGCGTATTGGTAGTTGGGTCGGGATGCTTGTAGGCGGCGAAGGGCAGCGTGTTGCTGAAAAATACCGAATGTATGGTCCAGAAGTTGGTGCGCTCCTGTGCCGTCATCGTCGAAAAATTCTTCAATACGTATTTGTTGGTGAGTTCGTAACGCTTGTTGAGCTGTTGCGATGCGGCTCCGTAATCTCCGACATAGAGGTTGTATGCGGCGAGGTTGTTGATGGAGCGTGCGTACAGCGGATGGTCTTCTCCGAGGGTCTTGAGCCTGATTTCGGTGGCAATGTTTTCGAGGCGGATGGCTTCGTTGTAATTGCCGTCGTTGGAATAATATACGGCGAGGTTGCTCAGCGAAGAGGCGTAGTTGGGGTGGTTGTCGCCGTAGTTGCTCTTGTCTATTTCCATCGCGGTGGTGGCGAGCCTGATAGCTTCCTTGTAGTTGCCCTGTTCGGAGTAGTAAACGGCAAGGTTGCTAAGCGATGCGGCGTATGCGGGGTGATTGTCGCCAAGGCTGTTTTTGTCGATTTCCATTGCGATGGTCACGAGCTTGACCGCCTCATCTTTTTTGCCAGCCTTTGAATTGAAGTCGGCGAGGCCGAGGAGCGATTTTGCGTAGTCGGGGTGCTGCTCGCCGAGGGTGTTTTTGCGGATGTCCAATGCCGTCTTGCCAAGTCGGATCGCCTCGTTGTAATTGCCTATTGCAGAGTAATAAGAGGCAAGGTCTGCCATTGACGTTGCGTAGTCGGGATGGGTGCTGCCGAGAGCCTTGCGTCGAAGTTCCATGGCGTTTTTTTGGAGTTTGATAGCTTCGTTGTAGTTGGCGTTGGTAGCCTGGAATGTGGCGAGGTTGTAGAGCGACGTGGCGTAGTCGGGGTGCGATGTGCCAAGGGTCTGCTTCCTTATTTGCATTGCCAATGTGCCGAGTTCGATGGCCTTGGCATTGTTGCCGGCTTGCAGATTGTAGTTGGCGAGGTTGTCGATGGCGGCGGCGTAGTCGGGATGGCCTTCGCCAAATATTTTTTTGATGGATTCGGCGGCGGATGTGCCGAGCCTGATGGCCTCGGCGTAGTTGCCCATTGCCGAATAGAATGAAGCTATGTTGCTCACCGACATTGCGTAGTCGGGGTGTCCCGTGCCTACAGTCTGTCGGAGTATTGATGAGGCGGTGTTGCTCAGGCTGATGGCCTCGGTATAGTTGCCCATATTGGAATGGTAACGGGCGAGGTTGTTGAGAGCCATTGCGTAGTCGGGATCGGCTTCTCCTGTGGTGGCTTTTTTGAGGTCGAGGGCGAGTGTGCCAAGCTTGAGAGCCTCATCGTATTTGCCAAGTTTTGAATTGTATTCCGCGAGGTTGCTTATCGACTGCGCATAGTCGGGATGGGCTTCGCCGAGGGCTTGTTTCCTGATGTTGGCGGCTGTAGTGCCGAGTTTGATTGCCTCTTTGTAATTGCCTGTGTCATAATAATATAACGAAAGGTTGTTGAGTGCGCGGGCGTAGTCGGGGTGGCCTTCGCCAAAAGCCTTCTTTAATATAGCGATGGTGGTCTTGGCGAGTTTGATCGCCTCGGTGTAATTGCCGGTCTTGGAGTAGAAGTCGGCGAGGTTGCCGAGCGACTGCGCGTAGGCTGGGTCGCTCTCGCCGAGGGTTGCCTTGAATATGTCTGACGCTTGCTTGCCGAGTTTGATGGCTTCGTCGTATTTGCCTATGTAATAATTGAAAGTGGCGAGAATGTTGAGCGACTGTGCGTAGTCGGGGGTGTTTTCGCCGAGAGCCTCTTTTTGTATTGCGAGTGCGAGGTTGCAGGACTTGATGGCTTCGTCCAATCGGCCTGCGTTGCATTGGTCGATGGATAGATTGGTGTATGCCGATGCTATCACCTGATTGGAGCGGTGGTACAATGGCGACGAGGGGTCAAGCTCCTTTTTCTCGAGGGAGTCGCTCTTGCGAAGGTAGCCAATCGCCTCCTGGTATTGCTCGGCGTTGTATAGCTCGATGCCCTTGTTGTAGTATTCGTTTGATTCGTTGCTCTGCGCCATTGCTGCTAATGGGGAGAGCATTGC
>JAFXMJ010000079.1 GCA_017530465.1 Bacteroidales bacterium | reverse complement strand
TCTTTTTGTATGGTCTTGGTGGTTGTGAGGATGTACACGTCGTAATAATCCCTGATTCGTGTATTAAGGACATTGCGAGAAAGGATAGTTTCAATTTTTTCAGCCAAAATTGTTTCCACATTGTACGCCCAAAGGCTTATCGAGGTGTCGCTATCAAACATTTTGGCATATTGATATTCTATCGGCATTGGTGTTATGACGTCGCCTGTGGTCATATCAATGGATAGGCTTGCCGTTATACTTCCGTATAAGGCTGACATCTTAATACAAAAACCGCCATAACGGTCGTTTTTGCGTTCTTCCTCGATAGATTTCACCTCAAACGTGATGTCGTCGCCGGTGTCGATGGCGCATATACGGCGCACAATGTTGCCCGCGTTTTCTGTTGTCAGGCGGATATGTTGTAGGGTTGTGTCCAAGTCCATTGTTGACCTTGTGTCCAATCCCACAAGCGAGGATATTAAAAGACCTCCCTTGATAACAAGGTTGTCGCGGTATTCCGACAGGGAAACACGTTCAAGAAAACGCTCAAACAGATAGTTTTGCAATACCACCTGCGGCGCGATTCGGTGTTGTTTCGCGTAATTGTTGATTTTGGCTTTAAGGCTCATCGAACTTACACTCATAGTATGATTTCAAATGTCTGTTTTATGTGTTTTAATATCTTAAACTTGGCGGCATATTCTGTCAACAATGCAAGATTCTTTGATGGCGACTTGGCATAATTGCGCACCGCCATCACAAAAGTCTCCTCGTCGATGCGGCTGCGGCTGCGCACAATGTCACATATTGTCCGTTCGGGATTGTAACACCTTACCTTGTTGCCAAAAGGTGTGTTACAATAGGTCGTGCCAAGCGGATATAAATCATTTTTTACGTAAAAACAATTACATTCGCCTGTCAGGGACTTTGGCAGACTTGCATTTGACGGAATGGTAATTGAATGCGTAAACGGCGTCCTGTCTGACAATCCATTCAAAAACAGTGATGACTCGTGCGAAAAAATAATGTTTGGAGATCGTTGCATCAACGTAAACATATCGTCATACACTTCGGTAGGCAGTGCGTAGATTCCTTGACGCACCCTGAGCAACAGCCCAGCATTAACGTATTTGGACAGCATCATACGCGACAGACCAAGTTCTGCAACCTCGGCAGTCGTTATCATATTGTTGCGCCCACGCATAGCATTATATATCTTGCCGTTAATCTCCATAGTTGACAATCAGATAGAAATTGCAATTAATTTCGATGCAAAAGTAAACTATTTTTTTGAAAGTGGCAAGTTTTTTTGAAAAAACTAATATAACGACAAAGCCCCGTCTGAAAAATAATGTCCTGTTATGCGTATCCCCTAAGTATTCTGCATGACCTCTACAATATGCTGCAATTTGGCTATTAAACTTTTTAGTCGGAGTTTTTGGTAAAAAGCCAGAAAAATTATTGCTCAATAATTCTTTTTATTATTTTTGCAAAAAAATTGAATATGAGTTACGATTTGATGGTTTTTAACAAAGAACGGCGTTTCAACGAGCGGAATGCGTTCTTGAAATGGTATGATGACCTCATACAATGGCATGAAAATGTCGATTATAACGACTACAAACATACTATGCCCGAACTGCAACAATGGTTTTTGTATATGAAAGACATTGTTCCACCACTTAATGGCGAGTTTGCTCCCAAAGACGAAGATTTTGGGAAAGGCGATTTTGAGGAAGCAGACTATTGTATCGCGACAGAAGCAATTTATGTTGCATTTGCTTGGCTAGACGGGGAAAAAGTTCATCAAATTGTCAAAGATAGTGCGAAAAAGTTTTCTCTTGCTTTCTTCGACATCACAAATAATTGTGTCGTTTACCCTGATGGTTTTGTGTTAGACCTGTCCGAGGAAACAAGCAAAAAAATGTCATTTTGGCAAAAGATAAAAAAAGCATTTGGCAAAATGTAAAAATCTCCTTACCTTTGCCAAAACGCAAAAACTCTTACAAATATGAAATTAGCAGAAGCATTACAGGAACGCGCCGATTTGAGCAAAAAAATCGACCAACTCAGATACCGCCTTGAAAGCAACGCCACCGTACAGGAGGGCGAGCAGACGGCGGAAGACCCGCAGGAACTTCTTTCGGAACTCGACACGGCAATCAGCCGCCTCGACTACCTCGTTTCGCGCATCAACCTCACCAACTGCGCCGTGAAGGCTGACGGCAAGACGCTCACCGAAATCATCTCCGAAAAAGACTGCCTCACCAAGAAGCACTCAATCCTCAAAGACGTGGTGCAGACCGCGAGCAACATCTCCAACCGCGCCACACGCAGCGAAATCAAGATAAAACGCGCCGTTGACGTCAAGGCTATACAAGCCGCCACCGACGAAATCGCCAAGCGCATCCGCATTCTCGACAACCTCCTCCAACAGACCAACTGGACGGCGGATTTGGCGGAATAAACGAAATAAAGTTTTTTCGGGGTGAATGTCAAACTCCGTGAAAGAGTCAAGTTTCACACAACATAGCCACTTACGCTAATGAATTGATGGACGGGCAACGGGCAGCCCTGCGGTTCGAGTCCGCATTATTGTTTCGCCCCTTACAACTTATACACGTACACTTTACAATTAATAGTCAACACCACGACATTAACCGGAAAAACTGCGGTCTTGGAGCATTTGCCTCCGAGACCGTTTTTTTATTTGCGAGAAAAATGCTAAATTTGCGCCGTTAATAAACAACAGACATAACACACAGCAAATGAAACAAATACTTTTCATCTTTGTCCTCATTGCACTGTCCTTCACTGCGACAGCACAGGGATTTATGCCCACGCCGCTCGACCCCGATACGCGCATCGGGCGACTCGACAACGGGCTTACATACTACATCCGTCACAACGAAAAACCTGAAAACCAAGCCTGTTTCTACATTGCGCAAAAAGTAGGCTCAATGCAGGAAGAGGAAAACCAACGCGGACTCGCGCACTTCCTCGAACATATGGCGTTCAACGGCAGCGAGCATTTCCCCGGCAAACGCCTCATCGAGATGCTCAAAGAAAACGGTGTAAGTTTTGGCCGCGAACTCAACGCCTACACGAGTTTCGACGAGACAGTCTATAACATCGACAACGTACCCACCAACAAAAACAGTTGGCTCATCGACTCGTGTCTGATGATACTCAGCGATTGGAGCGGCGCGCTCACCCTTGCCGACTCCGAAATCGACAACGAGCGCGGAGTCATCCACAGCGAATGGCGTATGCGCACCGGAGCGTGGTACCGAATGATGGAGCGCAGCATCGAGACCCTCTTCCCCGGCAGTAAATACGGCCGCCGTATGCCAATCGGTCTTATGGACATCGTTGACAACTTCCCCTACCAAGACCTCAAAGATTATTACAAGACTTGGTACCATCCTGACCATCAGGCGATTATCGTAGTTGGCGACATCGACGTTGCCCAAATAGAATCCAAGATAAAGCAATACTTCTCCCACTTCACCAACCCCGCCGGTGCGCCCCCGCTCGTGGATTACC
>JAFXMJ010000078.1 GCA_017530465.1 Bacteroidales bacterium | reverse complement strand
TTGAGGGAGGGTTCTGAAAAAAATGTGGAGACAGACTACAAAAACAATGTAGAGACGGAGCGCGCTACGTCTCTACTTCCAATTGAATTAATACATTGTGTTTCAGATGATTGTCAGTTAATAGCCGTTGCAACCAATTTTTTTATGAAAAAATTGGTGATTTTATTTGGGTAGAATTAGAAATAATTTCTACATTTGCCGTGTCGAAAGACATAAATTGTGGATGTAATGTCCGCAGCCGAAAATAAGCGATTTAATTGGAAGTTGTACTGTAATCTCTTAACGAAAAATTAGGAACTTTTCAAGGGTAAGGGATTTACAGTACGGCGCCCGGCTCTGATAAAGGGCGTGGTGTGCTATAATTATATTTCCTTGCCGGGTCTCCTAATACCTTCGTTAAAAATATGATTTGTGCAGACCGCGCTTTCTGCATTTTATAAGACCTTCCTGAAAATATGATTGTTGAACTATTATTCAAATGCAGAATATGAGAAGAATCTTAATGTTTTTTGCGTTAGTGCTTGGTGTTGTAACAGCACAGGCACAAGGAGTAAAAGTTACATCAAGGTACAAACCTCTTACATACGAAGAAATTATGGCTCCGGCACAGGCCGCTACCAATGCACACATTCAAGCCGAAAACCAAGTATATGCATGGTTGGAAAAAGTTAATGAATATTATAGTAAAGGTGAGTACGCAAATGCGGAACTCTACCTCAACCGTTGTATTCAACTCAATGCAAGGTGGAACAATAATCTTATTGATAATAGCGTATTGCTGAACTACAAGAAGCAAATTGAGGAGGCAAAAAAGAAGGCAAATAGCCAAAGTTCTAACATTAATTACAATCAGCATCCGGGTAATAATTATAACCAAAGTTCAAGCAATAATTATAATCAGCATCCAGGCTATAGTAACAATCAAAGTTCAAGTAATAATTATGGCCAAAGTTCAAGCAACGGTTACACATATTACAATAGTCAAAAAACAAGTCAACAGAATGGTATTGACGAATTTAAAAAAGAATTTAATGGCTATGTAACTTATGCGTATGATTTGTATGGTACAGGTGACAAAAGGAAGGCTCGTGAAATGTTGAATCAAGCCCGAAAATTATATGTTGAAAACGCTTTGTCTCTAACAAATGCAGAGATTAATAGATTCAATGGTCTTGCAAAAAAGGTTAAAGTAAATTTACTACGATAACAAATAACGATATAATATTTAAGTTTTACAAGCCCAAACCGCAAGTTGAAAGCAAACTCATCTGCTGTCATTGTAGATAACACAAAAGAGGAATCCTAATACATCATTCCAAACACCCACAACGGAATCTTGTTGCCGAAGCCGATTTCGATTTCGTCTGCTGCGACGAAACTGTTGGGAATGTCCTTGATTTGAGTGAATTTTTTGCCTTTACCGCCTATTTCAAAGAGGTATTTGCTATCAACAAGTAGATCTCCTTGCTTGGGGTATTGTGTTGAGTGCGACTGACTTAGCATCGCGGCAAAAAACGATTCGCGTATTGCGCCGGCATCGGCGGGATTCGCCAAGGCTTGCATCAGGTTGGGATTGTTGAAAAGAATTTTTTCTGGTTTGCCCAATGCTTTGAGACCTTTGCCGTCGATGTAGAGCAATCGTAGAAGTGCGGAGCGGTGTAGCAATGCAAGAAGGCGGATGAGTTGGTTGCGCGTGGTGGCGAGCGCGTCGCATAGCGAGGAGACATTGAGCGTGAAAGGTGTCATCTGTGCCAACAATACGAGGAGTCGTTTGGCTTTACGAAGCGTTTCATACTCAATGGTTTCTATGGCGGGAATGTCGTTTTCTATGATTGTTGATACTACCTGCTGAATCCTTTCGTTGTAACTCTCCAATGATGATGTTTCGCGCAAAAACGGGTAGTAGCCCTGCGCGACGTATTTTTCAAAGTATGGTATCACTTTCAGTTTGCCCGCAATTTCGGAGGCAATCTGTGTGTGATTTGTTAATATCTCTTCGAGCGTAACGGGCTTAAAATCAGCGATTACGTTGATTGACAGATATTCACGGAACGAGAGTCCTTCCAAATGGTACATCCTAAGGCGGCGCGAAAGGTCTGCCTTTGCGTTGTCGATTTCCAACAGTGACGAGCCGGTAAATACGACGTGAAGTCCGGGGTAACTGTCGTAAATGTTCTTGATTTCACGTATCCAATTGGGATAGCGGTGTACTTCGTCGAGGAAAATATGCGTAACTCCGTGTGTATAAAGGTATTCTGTTAGCTCCAACAGTGTGTGTCCGCTAAACCAAATGTTGTCCAATGATACGTAGAACGCATTGTTTCTGTTTGGGAAGGCGAGTTTGATGTGTTGGAGCAGCATAGTAGTCTTGCCAACGCCACGTGCACCTTTGATGCCAATAAGTGGCTCGTCCCAATCAATAGACGGGTACAAGTATCTGATATAGTCGCAGTTGGTAGCCTCCAATCGCCTGTTGTATGCTAAGAATAATGTTTCCATTTGAGAGCTTTTTTATGTTTGTCCGACTGCAAAGATACATTAATCTTTATTTATAAAGAAACTTTTTTGCAAAAATCTTTCTTTGCAAAGAAACTTTTTAGGGTAAAATGTTTCTTTGCAAAGAAAAAAACAGCAATTTCTGTATTTCGGATGCAACAAAAAAGCCCTGCGCCATTTCTGCCGCAGGGCTTGTAGACCTATGAGGATTCGAACCTCAACTAACAGAACCAAAATCTGCTGTGCTACCATTGCACCATAGGTCTGTACCATTTTTTGCTGTTTGCGGTGCAAAGGTAGGGACAATTTTTGAATCCGCCAAATTTTTTTCGTATTTTTTTTGCCATTATGTGTCATTCTTGTTACCTTTGCAGTCTGAAAAAGATAAAAAGCATTTTATAAATGAACAATTTTAAGTTTTACGACCGGGTAATCGGGTGGGGCACTTTCGCTGTTGCCCTTGTCTGTTACCTATTGACCGTGGAGCCTACCGCGAGCTGGTGGGACTGTGGCGAGTTTATTGCCACCGCTGTCAAATTGGAGGTAGGTCACCCTCCGGGAGCACCTTTGTGGATGATTATTGGTAGGGTTGCGGCTCTGCTCGCGCCCGACAACGCAAGTATGGCGTTGATGATGAACTGTACCGCAGTGCTTGCGGCGGCTTTTACGTCGTTGTTCCTCTTTTGGAGCATCACGCACATCGCCCGCAGGATTGTGGAGCGCAGATATTATAACGGTGTAAGGCAGTCGTCTTACAACGCCGGCGAGACCATCGGCATCATCGCGAGCGGCGTTGTGGGCGGTTTGATTTATACATTCTGCGACACGGCGTGGTTTTCGGCTGTGGAGGCTGAGGTTTATAGTATGAGTAGCCTCTTTACGGCTGTTGTATTTTGGCTGATTCTCCGTTGGGAGGAACACGCCGACGAGCCGTATGCCAACCGTTGGCTTATCCTCATCGCTTATTTGATGGGTCTTAGCATCGGCGTCCACTTGCTCAACTTGCTCGTTATACCCGCAATTGTGCTTGTATATTATTATAAAAAGTATGACAGCCGAAATACCAAGGGCGTATTGCTCGCACTTGGATTGTCGGTGTTGATATTGGCGTTTGTATTGTATTTCATAATACCTCAGACTGTCAATATCGGCGCGTATTTCGATTTGTATTTCGTAAATACACTCGGACTGCCGTATTATTCGGGCATCATCACCTTTGTATTGTTGGTGATGGGTGGACTCGGATATTGGGCTTGGACGTCGTTCAAAAAAGGCAAGGTCTTGGCGAATACCATTGCACTTGCGATTTTTATGATAATGCTTGGCTATATGTCGTTTGCGATGACGGTAATCCGCTCATTCAGCAATCCGCCCATCAACGAAAACCAGCCGAGCGACGGTTTCAGCCTTCTGAGCTACCTCAATCGCGAACAATATGGCGACAATCCGCTCTTCTACGGCCCTTACTTCACGGCTGACGTAGTGGGCAGCGAAGATGAGTACACTTACATCCCTGACAATGGCAAGTACCTGAAAATCAAGAAGCCGTCGCCCAAGTACAAATATGACGAAAAGAATCAGGGCTTCTTCCCGAGGATGTATTCCAATTCCGACAGCCACATCCAGGTTTACAAGCAATGGGGCGGACTCAACAACGAGACCGACCGTCCTACATTCGGGCAAAACTTGAGGTTCTTCTTCACGTATCAGCTCGGACACATGTACTTCAGGTATTTTATGTGGAATTTTGCTGGGCGACAGTCTGACGTGCAGAATGGTGCGGGTAGTTATATCAATGGCAATTGGATTACTGGCATCGACTGGATAGACGGCATCAAGGGTGCAAGCGGCGAGAATCTGCCCGACCGTTACGCCAACAATCACGGTCGCAACGTGTATTATTTGCTGCCGTTGCTGTTGGGATTGTTAGGCATTTTTATAAGTTGCAATTATGACGGGCGCAATTGTTTCGTAGTCTTTATGTTTTTCATAATGACAGGCGTTGCGATTGTGGTGTACCTCAATCAGACTCCGTATCAGCCCCGTGAACGTGACTATGCGTACGCGGGTTCGTTCTATGCGTTCTGTATTTGGTGCGGACTTGGTGTGCTTGCAATATGGGACTGGCTGCAAAACCTCGGCGGCGAGAAGAAAATCCTTACGCCGGTGATGGCTGGTGCGATAGCTTGCTTGGCGGTGCTTGTCCCCATCCAAATGGCTTCCCAAAATTGGGACGACCACGACAGGTCGGGACGTTACACGTGCCGCGATTTTGCCGCCAACTACCTCGAGTCGTGCGCTCCGAATGCAATTTTGTTTACTTTCGGTGACAACGACACCTTCCCCTTGTGGTACTGCCAGGAAGTGGAGGGAATCAGGCGCGACGTCAGGGTTGTCAACCTCTCTCTTGCTGGCTGCGACTGGTACATCAAGCAGACCCAGGAGCGCAAATATGAGAGCGCGCCGGTGCCGATGATGCTCAATTACGCCAAGTATCGTCAGGACAAGCGCAACATCGTGATTTGCAACGACCAAAAGGGCTGGTTCTTGAAGGAAAAGTTTGACAACAACAAGGCCGCTCTTGCGCCGGAGTATGCAAGCATATACAACGATTTTATGCAGTTGATTTCCACCACCGACTTCGCTGAAAAATACCCCAACGATTTCAAGCAGGTGTCGGGCGGCAGTGACAATGTAAGTATAGTGTTGTTTACAAAGTTAATCAACCAGCTCGCCAATCCCGAGATGGCAAAAAGGTTCTTTGGAGCGGGCAATACTGCAGGCATCGACGGCATCAAAAAGCGCACTGACGCACTTGTGAACACGGTTGGCTCGTTGTACACACCTATTAATCTTGCACTTACTGTGGCGGGCGACGATGAGAACTTGGTGACAATACCCAACGGCGATAGTTACAATTATATACCGTCAAAAAAGATTTCCATCCCCGTCAACAAGCAAAACTGCCTGAAATGCGGCACCTTGGACGAGAGCAATCAGAGCCGCGCATTGAGTGAATTGCGTTGGGACATTCCCAAAAACTATTTCACCAAGAGCGACCTTGTGATTATGGACATCCTCGCCGCCAACAATTGGGAGCGTCCGGTATATTTCGCTGCGAGTGGCAGCCCTAACGATTATCTCAGCCTCGACAAGTATATGAGGCTCGAGGGTTTTGCTTACCGCATTGTGCCCTACGAGGTGAAGCCCGAAGCCCACGAGACTGGCGAAATCGACACCAAGCGTATGTACGACAATGTGATGAACAAGTTTAAATGGGGACGTATGGAAGAGCCCGATGTAATCATCGAGGAAAACAACCGTCGCCAGATAAGCATTATGGACATCCGTGGCATGATGTCGCGCCTTGCCGAGAAACTCGTTGCCGAGGGCGACAAGCAGAAGGCTCAGGAAGTCATCAAAAAATGTCTTACTCTGATGCCTCCCGAGAAAGTTTCGTATGATTACACGATGCTTCCGGTCATCAACGCTATGTACTCTGCTGAGCTTGCTGCTGATGCCAATGCCATCTGTCTGCAAATGGCTGAGGAATACGACCAGATACTCTCCTGGCTCGACGATCTCCGCCGCGACGGATTCTACGAGCAGCGCGAGTTTAATATGGGACTTTCGATAATAGGCTACCTCGCACAGCAACTCCTCGACAATGGAGCCGAGGATGCTGCGGAGAAGGTCGTCGATATTTACACGAAATATGCAGGGATGATGCAATAGTCAATGCATAATTCATAATGCATAATGCATAATTGGGCATCCGCGAAGGGTGAACAATTATTGGAATGTTATTTTATGATAGGTAGATAGCCCTCACGGACTATCCTTGGTGGTGTCGCACCTTTGGTGCTATTCGTAGCGCCAAAGGCGCGTTATCGCAAAGGGTAGTCCGTGAGGGCTACCCTTTTATATATATGTGTATTAAAAATGGTTTTAATGAATAATTTTTTTGCGTAATTGCTGCTAATAGTTTAACTTTGTTTCGGATAAAAATTTGACAGCAATATGAAAAAGACATTACTTTGGATCCCTATAATAGCGTTGATGGCATCCTGCGCCAAGCAGAATGACAATTTCAACGAAGGCTGGCGTTTTTCGTTGGATGCCG
>JAFXMJ010000077.1 GCA_017530465.1 Bacteroidales bacterium | reverse complement strand
TTGATCTTGAGGCCGGTATCAATCATGTAGTCCTCGATGTCTTCCTCCATGTCGGAGTCGTTTTCGTCGTAGTGCCAATTGACAGTTACGTCGCCTCCCTCGTCCTCATAATCCTTGAGAACGTTGAGCAGGTCGAGGATGCATCGCGAGGTGCTCGTATTGAAGTATGTAAGCTTGATCAGGAACGCAATCGGCTTCTTGATCTTCGTGGTGTATTCTTCAAGCCAATCGATGAGCGGCTTGTAAAACTCCTGGGTGTCCTCGAGGAACGATTCTCCGGAGAGCTCACAGATGCCGGTCTTCGCGTTGAAGTTGACCGAAGGTGTGAAAAAGTTTTTGTGTGAACCTTCTATCACAATATCTTCCAATTCCATATTCGACTTTGTTTATATTTAAGTGTTGACCAAATGTTCGTTTTAATTGTCTTTTCCAAAACCGTGCCGTAATTACAAATTACTCTGCGGATTTTTTGATTTTGACTGCCACCGAGAAGAAAGATTCGTCGTCGCTTACCGGTGTTAGCTCTATGTCGAGCGGGCTTTCGGCAGTGAGTGCCACTTGTATGAGGCCGATGTTGCCCGAGTTTTTCTTGTCGCCGCCGAGCCTGCGCTGCTCCCTTCTGTACTCGCGGAGCGAATCGCGGTCGAGAGAGTTGATGATCTCGCATTTCTCTATCACTGGCTCGATGTCGCTGTTGCGAACGACATTGCCGGTAACGAAGGTGTAGGAGTCGCCAAATTCGCCTATCACGAGCGTGCCCATTCCTATTTTGCGTCCCGAAGCCGTATTGCAGCTCTCGGCACTGTATAGCCAAACATTCTGCGCAAGCTCCATAAAAATCTTGAAAATCTTGCTCTTGGCCTTGTCGTTGCCGTCGTTGGTGACAAGCTCGATATTGTCGCCAATGACGTTCATTATCCTCTCGTCGATTGGGCCTTTGTAAGATACCAGGATGTTCTGCTGCAACAGATTGTGGTATTCATAAAGACTAAAATCGTATTTGTCGTCTATTTTTTCCATACCAATATGTTTGTTTTATAATTTTTGCAAATTTACTGTAATTTTTTTTCATGTGCAAAAAAAACACGTTTTTTTTACTCCATGGGTATCTTGTTGATGTCCAAGCCAGTCTCCAAGATGAAGTCCTCCACCTCTTCGAGTTCCTCTTCGGAGTCGTCGTAATACCAGTTGACAGTGATTTCGCCGCCAGCGTTCTGGTAGTTTTTCAGCACGTCGAGTATGTCAACGAGGCATTTGGAGCTGCTCGTATTGAAGTAACTCAACTTAAAGTCGAATGACAACGGGCCTTTCACATTGGCGATGTACCTTTTCAGCCAGTCGATGAGCCTCGCGTAGAATTTGGATGTCTCCTCCAAATACGACTCGCCCGAAATCTCGCATCGTCCGGTGGACGCCTCGAAATTGACCGTCGGCGTGAAATATGCCTCGTGCACTCCTTCTATGTGAATATCTTCCATCATATTTAGACTATAATGTTTTTAATACGTTTAATTTGGTGCGATGTCCTTGGTGGCTTACTCCTTGTCAATCCTGACACTTATTATATAGAAGTAGGTGCCGTCTGGGCATTTTATCAGCGAGTACTCCAATGGGTTTGAAGCGGTGAGAGCCACCTGAATCAGACCGATATTGCCGCCTCCCTTCTCGCCCGCCGGCATGTTGCGTTGCAAGCGGCGGTATTCGCGGAGCTTCTCGCGGCTCATGGAGTTGATGTTGTCGCACTTTTCCATCACGGGTATTATGTTTTCCATCGTGGTCTTGTTGCCAGTGGAGAACACATAATGGTCGTCGAAGTTTTTGATCACCATTGTGCCTACACCCGTGTCGCTGCCTTCCGCGTTGGCCTCGCGCTCGAGGCTGTAGAAGGCGATGTTTTGGGCAAGCTCGATGAATATCTTGAATACCTTCTTATTGACCTTGTCGTCGGGGGAAAGCGTTCCCTCAATCTCCTTGGCCAACACAGATAGTATCTCCGTGTCGAAGATGCCCGTGTAGCTGATGGCTATGTTGTCGACTGCGCGACGCTTTGATGTGACTGCGCTTTCCATACTCATTAACAATGATAATAGTGTTCGTTTGTTGTCAAAAACAATAATCAAGCCATTTTCGTCACTTTCAACTTTTTTTGAACCAATTTTTACATTTTTAATGTCATCAGCCTGATTGTCAGACCCTTGATGCAAATACTAATTGTCAATGCCAAAATGACCGTCAAAACTCGCCATCAAAGTTATGAATAATAATTATATGTTACAAATTTTTTGTCAAGTTTTTTTTATGTTAAGTCAAAGATTTTTGTTTTTGGTTTATTTGTTGTATCTTTGCATTGCAAAAAAGAGATATAGATGATAATGCAAATGAAAAAGTTTACACTATTAATAATAATGTGTGCGCTGATAGCGGCAACGACCTCGGCTCAGGGCAAAATCGACACCGCCTGCCGCGCCAAGTACGCCAAGATGTACTTCACCGACACGCTCGGCACGGTGCTGCCATTCCGTCTGCTCACGCCGCAGAAGGCCGACGGCGACACTACCAACCGGAAGTACCCCGTAATCCTGTTTCTACATGGCGCGGGCGAGCGTGGCAGCGACAATGAGGCGCAGCTCTCGTACATCGACACGGTATTTGCCTCGGCACGTCTGCAACGCGAACACCCTTGCTACGTCATCGTGCCACAGTGCGCCGAAAATTTCCGCTGGTGCGAGACCGACTGGTCGCGCACTTACCACACAATGCCCAAAGAAATCTCCAAATACCTCCACGCCGCCAACTCCCTGCTCGACAGCATCGCCGCTCTGCCCGACGCCGACCCCAATAGGCTCTACGTCACAGGAATGTCGATGGGCGGCTACGGCACTTGGGACATCATAACAAGGTATCCCGACAAATTTGCAGCGGCAATGCCAATATGCGGAGGCGCAGACGAGAAGGAGGCGCGCAAGCTCATCAACATCCCAATCCGCACCTTCCACGGCACTATCGACAAGGCGGTGCCTGTCTGCCGCTCACGCAACATCACCAACGCCATCAAGAGCCAAGGCGGCAAGATGATAGAATACACCGAGTTTCCAAAGATGGGTCATTTCATCTGGAACAAGGTCTATAACGACTACGCAAACTTGGAATGGCTCTTTGGGCAGGAATGAGGAGAGAGGAATCAACAAATCAAAAATCAACAAATCAAAAATCAACAAGTCAACAAATCGACAAATCAACAAATGAAATATTCATACCACACTATAATAATTATATTGGCGGCGACGGTGCTACTGGCAGTGTACTCGTTTGCAAAACCAACCGTCAATATCGGCGGCGAGCCGGTCAAGAAGTCCGACATCTATATGTTTATGATGGGCGACAGCATCCCAGTCACCATCGATTCGGTGTACACATCCGAATACACGCCGCGCACCGGTGTAGATTCCTCGTCGCAAAAAATCCTGCTCATCGGCGACTCTATGCTCGAACAATTCCGCTGGCGTCTGCGCGACTATTGCAAGGAAAACGGACACGAGATGGCATCGGTCATCTGGTACAGCTCGCAGACCGAATGGTACGGCACCACCGACACGCTCAAATATTTCATTGAAAAAGAAAAGCCGACATACATAATGCTCATCCTCGGTGCCAACGAGCTTTTCGTAAGCGACATCATCAAAAAGCGCACTCCTTACGTCAAGCACATCCTCGAGCAAATAGACACAATACCCTTTATTTGGATAGGCCCTCCAAACTGGAAGCCCGACACCGGCATCAACGAGATGATACTCGACAACGTGGGCAGCCGCCGCTATTTCCCGTCCAAAGACCTGACTTACAAGCGTTTCCCCGACGGCGCACATCCAAGACCCGAATCGGCTTTTGCGTGGATGGATTCGGTGGCTGTATATGTAATGACCAAGAGCCGCTACCCCATCCTGCTCAATCCGCCGACGCAAAAATACACCGGCTCGCCCAATTCGACGATATTGCAGCCGTGGAAAAAATGATTGGAATGTGGGCGGCTCGCCCGCGAAATAAAAAAAATCATAAAATTTTCGGCTTAAAATTTGGTGGATACAAAAGTTAATTGTATCTTGCGTAAATAAACTAAGCGTACAATTATGAGTATGAACATCTTCAATAGCGAACAGAGCAAAACCTTCCTACCGCTGCTACTACCTGCGGTGGCGGGGCTTGCATTGTTTATGCTATCGAAGGACTCCGCGTTCATAATCGTCACTGGTATAATTATACTAATAATAATGATTGTGGCGTCGCTGATGACATTCAAGCTGATAGAAGACCACAACAAACTATTAGCAGAAAACGAAAAACTCAAAAACAATATCCGCGACAACGAAGTCTTTGTGGACATCGCCACATCCGTAAGCATCCCCAAATTTATCGTAAGCAGCGACGGCAAACTCTATTGGACCAACATCAACGCCAGCGACTATGACATCGACCTCACGCGGGAAAGTTTTGTGGACTCGCTCGTAACCAGCCCCGCCGCAGCCGCCGCCATCGAAAAATGTCTAAAACGCAACTTAATAGCCACTTACGAAGTTGAAATGGGTTATGATGAAAAGAAAGTTTCACTCAACATCACCCTATCAAAAATCAAGTACAAAGACGACGAAGACGCCATCTACGGCAATATCACCAACATCTCCGAACACCAGCGCGAACTCAGTATGCAAGCAGAAATGCTGTCGCTCATCACTGCGCAGATGGAGGTGCAACAGGCGGGCATCAAGGAACAAAACGACGTGCTTTCCGAACAGCACAAACGCCTCGAAGAACAGGCGCAGAAACTCACCGACGCCTTCCAGGAACTCGAACTCCGCAACAAACAAATCACCATCAAGACCAACTACATCACCGACAGCATCAAATACGCACAAACCATACAGGAGGCAATGCTGCCCGACAAGGAGCAAATGGAGGCGTTCTTCGACAGTTTTATAGTATATCGCCCAAAAGACATCGTGTCGGGCGACTTCTATTGGCTCACTACGACACCAGAATACACTTTTGCAGCCATTGGCGACTGCACGGGACACGGAGTTCCGGGCGCGTTTATGAGCATGATTGGCATCAGGCTACTCGGCGAACTCATCAACGAAAACAAGATGGAAACTCCTTCCACCATCCTAAAAACGATGCACGAAAAAATCCAAACCGCTCTCAAACAGGACATTACGGAAAACAACGACGGTATGGACATTGCAATTTGCCGTTTTAAGCGCGTGGAAGCAGAAAATCACCAGTGGGAACTGAAATTTGCCGGAGCGAAGCAGCCTATATTCATCTACCGCAAAAGCACACGCGACGTGGAGACCATTGACGCAGACCGTCGCGGCATCGGCGGACAGACATACAGCGAAGAAGCCCCATTCACCGACCACGACATCCTTCTCGACAACGGCGACCGCATCTATATGACCACCGACGGCATCAAGGATCAAAACAACATAATGCGCAAACGTTTTGGCACCAACCGCCTCAAAATGATGATTTCAATGACATACACCGAGCGCATCCAAGATCAAAAAATGTTTGTGGACACTCTGCTCAACAACTGGGAAGGCCTCGAAGAACAGCGCGACGACATCTCGCTCTGGGGATTTGAGCTTAATGACAAGACTACTTAAATCCCATCACTTTTGCCGGCTGCATAAGTCCTATTGCAAGGCTGGGCAGGGTCATCATTATTGTCATCAATACCAATGTACCCAAATCCACAATCGCAAAATGCCAAACGTTCAACACGCACGGCACGTGATCGACGTAATATGATTCGGCGTCGAGAGAAATAATTCCTGTGTAATACTGCAACGCTATGATGGCAAATGCAATCAAATTGCCGATTATCAGACCTTTGAGCAATATATAAAGACTCTGGAAGATAAACACTTTGCGTATCTGCCAATTACGTGCGCCGATGGCTTTCATCAGACCTATCATTGAGGCTTTTTCAAAGATAATTATCAACAATGCGGTGCTCATATTGACAAACGCCACGAACACCATTATTGCAATTATCACCCAGACATTCATTTCCGTAAGTGTAATCCAATCAAAGAGTTGGCGGTTGTTTTCGCGGACGTTGGCTACACGGAACATCGACCCATCATCGGCTATACGGTAGCCCGCCACGCCGCGCACCACCTCAGTCATCATATCGAGGTCTTCGATGTCGTCTATCATCACTTCAAAACCCGTGATTTGGTTCTCGTTCCAGCCGTTAATCTTCTGAACGCCAGCAATATCCACCAATGCAAACATCTTGTCGCAATCCTCCAACCCAGTAGAATAGATGCCCACAATGGTATATTTGCGCATTCTCGGCGGGTCTTGTATAAAATACGCCAACACGCTCCCGCCTACTTCGAGGTTGAGGAGGTCAGCCATTTTTTTGGAGACTACAATGCGATTGCCGCTCACAGTGTCCTGCACGTTGAGGGTGTGTCCGCCAATCATATTATTGTCAAAAAAACTCCAATCGTACTCCTCGCCGACACCTTTGAGCATCACGCCCATGATGTCGGAGCCTGATTTGAAGATGCAGGGTTTCAATGCATAACGCTGTATGTGCCTGATGCCGTCCTCCTCGGTGATAGACGGATAAAAATCCTGACGCGCATCTATCGGCAGCGATTCGAGGTTGACTGCGCTCTCTCGGTTGATGATATTGATGCACGAGCCAAAGCCGACCACCTTGTCCATGATTTCGTTGCGGAAGCCGACAATCACCGATATTGCCACTATCATCACGCATACCGACAATGCCACCGCCACCACGGCAATCCTGACCACCGACGACGCCACGCCACCCTTCTGAACGCCGCGCACAAGCCGCGACGCCATAAATAGCTCCAATTTCATTTCCTGTGTTTAACGATAATTCATTGTGTGTCAGCCGCCTACGACGGCTGGGTTTTAGAACGTCAATTTTCGTCAATTAACTCGTCAATTATCATCAATTTTTTTTTTTTAAAAGATTGACGGTAATTGACGAAAAAATTGACGGTAATTTTCGTTAAAAAAACCGAACGCCGCAAGGCGTTCCCTGTTTCAGACTGCAAAGTTAAAAAAAAGATAACGTCAAACCTACATTAAAGCAAAGTAAAATCGTTAATTTTGCGCCCAAATTCAAAAAAGATAATTATGTACAATCTTCTTAAAGGTAAAAAAGGAATCATTTTTGGCGCATTGGACGAAAAATCCATCGCCTGGCACATAGCAGAACGCTGCCACGAAGAGGGCGCAGAGTTCATTCTCAGCAACACTCCGGCGGCATTGAGGTTTGGCACGTTGAAACAACTGGCTGAAAAGACCGGCTCCGAAATCGTGGAAGCCGACGCCACCAATCTCGACGACTTGAAGGCAGTATTCACACGCGCAATGGAAAAATTTGGCGGTCAGATCGACTTCGTGCTCCACGCCATCGGTATGTCGCTCAACGTTAGGAAAAACCGCAGCTACGACGACGTAGATTACAATTTCTACACCAAGACAATGGACATCTCGGCATTCTCGTTCCACAAGATGTTGCAGACCGCGTACAAACTCGACGCCATCAAGGAATGGGGTTCGGTAGTTGCATTGAGCTACGTGGCTGGTCAGAGGACTTTCTACCGCTACAACGACATGGCTGACGCAAAGGCATTGCTCGAATCCATCGCCCGCAGCTTTGGCTACATCTACGGCCGCGACAAGAAAGTGCGTGTCAACACCATTTCGCAGTCGCCCACAATGACCACCGCAGGTTCGGGCGTCAAGGGCATCGACAATCTGATGGACTATTCCGACCGTATGTCGCCCCTCGGCAACGCCACCGCAGAAGACTGCGCCAACTACTGTGTGACGCTCTTCTCCGACCTCACCAAGAAAATCACGATGCAAAACCTCTACAACGACGGCGGATTCTCGTCGATGGGTATGTCGCAGAAGGCAATGCACGTGTACAACGCATCGTTGGAAAAAATTATTGACTAAAAAATCGGGACGCCGCACGCGACGTCCCTACAATAAATACAATGAACCTTATTACGATACTTGGACCAACGGCAGGCGGCAAGACATCTTTTGCCGCGCACCTCGCCCACGAACTCGGCACGGACGTCATCAGTGCCGATTCGCGCCAGGTATATCGTGGTATGGACATTGGTTCGGGCAAGGACGTTGATGACTACATAGTGGACGGTTCGCCGGTCAGGTGTCACCTCATCGACATCCTCGACGCCGGCGAAAAATACAATGTGTTCAGGTATCAACGAGATTTTTTTGATGTTTACAACCAGATTCGCGCCGCCGGACGTACTCCGATAATGTGCGGCGGCACG
>JAFXMJ010000007.1 GCA_017530465.1 Bacteroidales bacterium | reverse complement strand
TTTTTGAAAAAAAATTGTCGTCTATTTCCTTAACATTCTATCGTGCAACAACGACCGAATTTGCTTAATGAATCTGCACTTGCTTTTTCGTATTTTTTGTCGGGGAAAATCCACAGGACTTTTGGTTTGCGGCCGATGATTTCGGGTGCGGGGGCGCAGCCGTCGGTGAATATAATAATGCCGTCATAATGCGTCTTGCTTTCGCGGAAAAAATCGAAAACGGGTTGAAAATCCGTGCCGCCACGCCCAACTACTTTAACTGTTGTCTTGGCTTTTTTGAGCGGGATGATTTCTCCCAACTTGGTGTCAAACTGCACTGTATCAATACTTTCGATGCCGTATTTGAAAAAGCGGTTGATTACCGAATAAAACTTTTTTAGCATTTGTGTTGATATTGAGCCGCTCACATCTACCGCAACGAGGAGATTGGTCCTCATCTTATAAACGCTGCCAAGATTCTGAAAATCTGTCCGGCGGTTTGGACGCATACGGGTGAGATTTCGGCGGCTACTTATCACGCTCGCCCTGAATCCCGAAAGCACTTTTCGGTAGTCGATTTGCACCTTCAATGTAGCCTTGATTGCCTCCACCAAATCGCCCGGCAATGTTCCCCACGATGTAGTGTTTTCGATGATTTCGTTGATGCGGCTGCGCTCAAAATCGTTTTCCTCCCAAAGTTCGCTCTGCGCGGATTTTTGGAGGCTGTCGGAGGATTGATTTTGCTCTTGATTGTCAGATTTGTTATTATTATTGTCAGATTGCGATGTCTTATTATTAGATTGTGTATTATTGTTGTCTGATTGTGAATTATTTTTATTAGAAAGTCCGTTATTTTTGTCAGACGATGACGAACCCTGCGACGAAGATGGCGTCATCAGTTTTGCGCAATACCATTCAAAATATTCAGTTTCGGGCAGTTGGTAATTATTTGCATTGTCAAGCCGCAATGTCTTGAATTTATAATTGTTGGTAAGTACAATGTTGCTCGCAATAGAGCGAACCACGGCGGGACATTCGGGCTGTCGTTGATAAGGATGTTTGAGCATAATGCGGATTACCTCGGCGCGAAAATATTCTTCTAACTCCTTGTCGTTGACGGTCTTGAGGATTTGAGAATTGTACTCAATCCTGCCGCGACCGCACCGCACGGCGATGGGCATCGATGGGTTTTCCTTCAATTCGTGTCCGCACAGCACGCCGTGCAACGCCGGTTCCGAGAGAAACCAAGCGTCGTAAACATATTTTGTAATGCGTTCTGATACAACAACTTCCATATTACAATGCAGCCACAAATTTCATTATCTTTTGATAAACTTCCATCGCATTTGACACCATAAATGCAACCGCCTTCGGGTACATTCCTTGCGAGAATATCGACGTAAAATGCGCCAACGATTCTTTGTTTTTGCTGGATTCGAGGAGCGCGATGTATTTTTTGAGGTTGTCGGCGGCGGTAGTTTTCTCTTTGTCAGTGATTTCGGCGGTCTCCAAAAAACGGTAGATGCCTTCGTTCAACGCCGAAAACTGATGTACTTTGTATTTGGCAATTTTCGATTCATATTTGTCAAAATTCAAAAGGATTTCTCTGCCGCCGATGATTTTGGCAGCGGACGCCGACGCATAGAATTTTTGCGCCGCCTGAACGCCCACAACGCCCGCGATTATCTTTTGGTCTATTTCCGTCAACTCCTTGATAGGCAGCACGATGTCGGAAACTTTTTTCCAAGCGCGGCGGTCGGGATATTTTTCGAGGCCGCTGTCTATCTGAGGACGGTCGGCGGCTGTACCGTCGAGCCAATCGGGATTGGAGGCTATAAAATCTGTTACGCGGCTGTCAAGTTTCTGTTTTTCAGCCCACAAGAGCCATTCCTTGTATGTAGGGCGAAATCCATAAACATTGAATCTCGACACCAAGGCGGGGTCGAGGTCGGTGAGTTGATACTCCTCGCCGTCGTTGACAGCCGAAATCAAACGGCTGCCTTCGGGCAGGTTGCGTCCGGCGAGTTTGCGGTTGAGAGCCAAATCCATTATTGTCTGCAAAACTTCGGGGCGGGCGCGGTTGAGTTCGTCAAGAAACAGCACAACCGGCTGACCATCAGACGGAAACCAATACGGCGGCAAAAATTCAGTCCTTCCCGACTTGTCGTTTTTGATGGGCAGACCAATCAAATCGCCCGGGTCGCTCATCTGTCCGAGAAACAGGGCAACCACCTTGTAGCCCTTTTCGGTATAATATTGAGTCAAAATCTCCGACTTGCCAATGCCGTGCTTTCCCACAAGCATAATATTCTGATTGGCAGGCGTTTTGCCAAGTATTTCAATGAGTTCTATGGTGTTGATGTTTATCATAATGCGCTTAAATCTCAAATTGTTATATCCAAAAATGATTGTCGTTGCTTTTGTAATATTTTTTTAGTCTGATGTCGTTGCCTTTGGCTACAAAACCATCAAGAGTTTTCACAAAATTGATAAAATCATCCGGATTTGCCAAAAACTGCGCGTTTTTGAGGTAAAATTTCACTTCCTTTTTGTCGCTGAGGATTACCCTAATGTTGCAACTTTGAGGTTTTACGACCGTGTTGTATTGTAACCCCAAGGGGTTAAGTTTTTCTTTGAGGAGTGCCTCCACAGCGGACGCGGAGATTTTGCTCTTCATCAATTCTTTCTTAACCGCAAATGTGATGCGCTCTACGATGGGCTTCCAAATCGGAATACGTCCGGCGACAAACTCCACCACGTCGCAAAACTTCGGAATATCGTCGCCGGTGATTAGACATTCGCACCCAGTAAAACCTGTACTGTAATATCCCGAACGGAATGGTTCAAGACAAATCACTCCTCCTTCGTGAAATTTTATGTACAAGTAATCGAAACCTCGCGAGTCTTTCTCCACATCAGCATATTTGCCGTGTCGCTCTAAGAGCGTGGCGCAAACGGTCTCAAAATCCATTTTTTTTGCATTGGCTGCAATCTCCCTGTTGCGATGAAGCCTCGGAAGAAAATGCGAAACAAACACCTGCACAGCAAATTTCAACAATGTATCAGCATGCTGATCCATATCCTTAGTAGGTGTGTTTCGCTTAGCCTCCTTGAAGCAATCGGATTCTATTTCGCGTAGTTTTTTTGGGTCGAGTTCTAACATTGAGTTTTTGATTTTGAAATTAATATGTTGCAAAATTAATTATTTTTTTGCACAATCCCAATTATTTCCTATCTTTGCATTGCACTATTGCAACAAAACAATTTGTTAAACAACAAACTTTGTATTAATGAAATAGATAACATAATTAACGACATATTATAACATTAGCGTTTGCTATTTAATCTATTAACGTTCGGAAACCTGGCAGTAGAA
>JAFXMJ010000076.1 GCA_017530465.1 Bacteroidales bacterium | reverse complement strand
ATTGCATCAAAGTCGTAGCAGCAAATAGTCATGTCCATGCCGTCGTCGATGTGCTTTTCGGTGCCCGACACCAAGGTAGATTTGATAAAATTGCGCATACGGTCGAGAATCGTGCCCGGATTGGCGGCGTCGTCCTCACTTACGCAAAACTCTTTGAGAGCCGAGATGCCGAGCATAGAGAGAAACGCTCCCGGTATGCCGTGCCCGGTGCAGTCGGCGGTGATTGTTACTCTGAATCTGCCGCACTGCGCCACCCTGTAAAAATCGCCGCTTACTATATTGCAGGGCTTGTAGTAAACAAAATTGTCGGGGAAAAGCGCATCCACCTCCGACTTCTTGGACACGGCGGCGTACTGTATCCTCTTTGCGTAATTGATGCTACTTATGAGATCCTTGTTGATGGTTTCCACCTTGTGCATCTGTCGGTCTATCTCGTCGCGCTGGGCTTCGATTTCAGTTTTTTGGGCGTCGAGCAGATTGTTCTTTTCGGCAAGAATGTGGTTTGACTTCCGTTTGTGCCAAAACATCATGAATATCAACACTATGCCAATGGCAAACGAAACTATTACTATATACAAAATCTTTTGCTGCGCCTGATGGAGTTTTTCGGCGTTTTCGCGCTTGAGCTCCTCTATCATTCGCGTGCGTTCCACCTCGGAGTCTTTCATGGTGCTGAGGGTGCTGTCGTTGAGCGACGCAAATTTGTATTCGTCGTATTTTTCGAGGTGTTCGATGGCTTTGGGATAGTTTTTGAGCAGTTTGTAAACTTTGTATAGGTATTCGTGGTATTTTTTGAGGTCGTTGACGGGATAGTCGGCGGTCATATACTTGCCGATTTCCTCAAGCTGTGCGAGTGCCTCTGTGTGTTTTTGATAAAACAGAAGGTAATCCACACGGAGAAAACATGCCTTTATGTAGTTGTTGTAATGGCCGTTGGAGAGTTCGTAGTCGCCAATTTTGTCAAGATAGATGTTGCAACTATCGGCATACTCTTTTTGACCCGTTGCGCGGGCTGCCTTGATGAAAGCCTCCGCCAATGCGTTGTAAGCCAAATATTTGGCTTGTATGTAATAAGTATCGTCGGTGTCGATGCTTTCAAAAATCGAGATTGATTTTCTCAGATTATCTATCACCTTGAAGTCCAACGTATCTGTCTGTTGAAACATCGACTGCCCAATCAGGTAATAGCAGTTGGCGATTTCGAGGCTGTCTTTAGATTGTGTGGCGTATTGGAGCGCGAGCGTGTAATTTTCGATGGCGGCGGCGTGCAATTCGAGGTTGTGATACACCTGACCCGTCATCAGGTATGCGTATATGATTTTTACGGTGTCTTTTTCGATGATGAAATTTTTGAGTGCTTTGTTGTAATAGAATGTTATGCTGTCTTGATTGTTGAGGTCTTCGTAGCAGCTGCCAATCGCGATGTATGCGGTTGCCGCTCTTGATTTTAGTCCGATAGCGTTGAGTATCTCTGCCGACTGTTCAAAATACTCAATCGCCTTGTGCGATTCGTCGAGCATGTAATAAGCCTTGCCGATGTTGTAATTGTTTTTGGCGAGTAGGAACGAATCGGATGGCTGGGCAAGCCTTATCGCGAGGTTGCCGTATTTGATTATGGAATCGTTGTTGCCGCTTTTGGAGGCGATTTCGCTGTACAGGATGGCTCTCGTGCTGTCTGGCACGTCGGTGTTGGCAAGCCTCAAAAGGCTGTCTATGACGGTCTGATTGGGATCGCCAGCGTTGCTTTCATTCTCCTGCCCAAATGTAGCGTAACTTATTAACAATAAAACTATTATGTAGAATAATTTTCTCATATTTTTCAAAAATCTATTTGCTCACTGCAAATATAATGCAATTAGACGAGATTACAAAACAAAAAAACGGCGTAAGATGAAAAAGTCAAAAAAACTAAAAATAATCACCTATACTTCCAAAAACATTTGCTATATTTGCAACGGATTTTCGGCTCAATACACCCGATGTCCGACATAAGATATTAATAACGAAAGCGTTATGCTTTTCTTGTAAGTGGAAACCTGAGAAACTTCCCTAATGAAACAAGAGATTGCATAGCGTCTTCGCCTATCGCTTAGGCGTAGATTGCTATGATTACATCTTTGTTTCAAGGTAATTCTCAGGACCTCTACTTACAGATACAATCGAAAGATGAAGTATATGCAGTCTGCGCTTTCTTTGTATAAATACGTTTCCTTTCCGGGCTGCAAGAGGGCAACAATTTTTTTTCAAGAAATGGTGTAACCTTTTTGGGGGTAATGACACTAAGGAGAAAAGAAAACAAAAAAAAAGATGTCAGAAACCAATACCATAACGTTGCCGACGTGGCTCGATGACTTCATATTCAACGAGTTGGGGGCTAATTATTGTCCTCGTAACTCCAATATGACCAATATTGACGACGACAAGGACAGGGCATTGAACTATCTCGGTACGTATTTTCCGAGGAGCTATGCCGAGGCATATTGTATTTTTTGCAGATTCTTCCAAAAATACAAAGCCCATTACAACGGCAAGACCGAACTCAAAATTTTTGATTTCGGTTGCGGCACGGGTGGCGAGATTATCGGAATGCTTACGGCAATAGAAGAAAACTTGCCGGAAGTGGGAACTGTGGAAGTGGTTGGATTTGATGGAAATCAAATTGCGTTAAGAAAGTATGAACAGATTTTGCAAGTTTTCCGTGGGAAAACAAGGCTGCAAATTATTGACAAGGTTTTTCCCCACAAAGTTGACGATTTTTATGATTTCGATTTAGTGGGTGAAGTGCTTAATCAAAGGTTTGACTTGGTGATTACATTCAAGGCAATCTGCGAATTTGTTGAAAAACAACAATTTGAAACCAAAAATCCGTATTTGCACATCACGAAAAAGTTTTTGCCAAAACTAACCGAAGATGGTGTTATGGTTTTGGTTGACATCACAGTTTATAGCGGCGTTTCCGAACAATGGCTTCCGAAAATGATGGACAAAGGTTTGGCTGATTCAAACTGCGAAATAATTGAAAGGAATCAAGGTTTCAATCAGGCAATTTTGGTAAGTCATTCTCGAAGAATGAATGACATTTCTAAGATTGCTTGGAGGATAATAAAAAACAGATAAAAATGGCAGAAGTAGAAGATTTTTATATCGATTATTCTAAGTTGGATGATTTCCAACGTCAACTCATTGACCGTAAAAACAATAAGTCAATGGTTGTAAAAGGCAGTGCGGGCAGCGGCAAGTCGCTTATTGCGTTGCACAAGGCAAAGCAATTGGCGGCTTTGGGTTCGTATGTCATTGTGGTTTACACCAAATCGCTGAGACAGTATTTTGAAGATGGTCTCAAACAGTTGGAACTTTCAAATGTCTTTCATTATCATAGTTGGATTAAAAACAAACGACACGTCAACTATATGATAGTGGACGAATGCCAAGATTTTTCGCACGAACAAATTGAAGAATTAAAAAGTTACGGCGAACTGAAATTCTTTTTCGGTGATACGGCGCAGTCTATAATGGCATTTAAGGGAGTTCAATCCGTGGAAGATACAGCGCGTTCTCTTGGTGTAGAATCGGAACGCCTTTATTTCAATTACAGACTTACGAAGGGTGTCGCCCAACTTGCCGAAAAAGTTGGCAGAGTAGAAGACCTTGTATTGCAATGCGTAAGGGACGGCGAAAAAACTCATTTGATTGATGCTGCCACATACGACAAACAGTTGGACAAAATAATAGAGACTATCAAGAACAAGCAATTGACAAATGTTGGCATCTTGCTGCCGCACAATACGCAAATGAGTGGAGCAAGTCGCAATGCGTCACACTTGTCAGTCGAATATGTCAAAGATTACTTCCAAAAAAAGGGAATGACCTATGAATTCAAATACAACGCAAATGAAAGCACGGCAATGGATTTGGATTTTCATTCCAAAAACCCCAAAATTATGACATATTGGTGTGCCAAGGGACTGCAATTCAAGGATGTTTTTGTTCCGGGATGTGAATATCCATTTCCTGAGGAAAAAAGGGCAGCAATTTATGTCGCCATAACACGTTGCAGCGAAAGGCTGTATTTGGGTTTTTCGGGCTCGCTTTGCAATCTGTTTCCCCAGAAATCTGATTCTGTATATGAGAGTGAATTTAACGTAGATGACTTAGAGTTTTGATTATGAAATACTTTGTAACATCAAGTTTGAACATCGACAACATTCTTTCCACCGAAAGAATATCGCCGTTGTCGTTCTATCAGAAAAGGGCTTTCGGCTATGAAAGAGTCGAACTGTTGGCGCAATTTGTCAATTTCGCCGACCACGTCATTCTTTTCTCTGAAATTCCCAATTTTACTATTGAGGATTCAGAAAGAGAAAATCATCCTCTTGTGATTCAGATTGACGACGAAGATCAATTCCAAAATGTCTCGGAAATTGGTGGAAATGAAAAAATTAAGATTTTTGCATTCAACAATACAATCCACATCAATCCATCAAACTGCAAACTTCTGTTTTTTTCAGATCAAGCAAGGATATTGTCAAGACACAACTGTTTGGATAGCAAACTAAACAAACTTATCAATTACTATAAGTTTGAAACAATTCAACCGTCAAACAATCAATTGAATGATTTGTTGACAACAATTGATGTCAACAAACTGACAGTCGCAAGCGTTGATTTTAACGACAACTTAATCGACCGTGCCAAAGGCTTTATCTATGGATATTATCTTGGTGCGTCAAACGACTTGCCTTCTGATGTCGCGGTAATACTTGCCAAACAAAAACGTATCTACGACATTGTTGCAGCCAAAATCAACAACAATTCACAAATTTCAGAATCCCTTGACAACGAACTCAGTGAATTGGACAGTTTTTTGTCGGAAAACGATCCGTTAAAGATAAAATCCCAAAAATTGTGGGAAGATTTTGCTACAAAACATAATCTGTCAGTAGACCAACTGAATACAATACTCAAAGAACTCGGCTGTGAAGTTATTGCAAAAAATATTTTCGTACAACAACACGGTATTGTCAATTACAAAAGCATCGAAAAGTTTCCATATAAAATGGAAGACTATCGACATAATTTGGATTCGTATGTCCGCAATTTGGTTTATAACGCCCGAAACAAGAATGTCTCTGTAATGGAAGAAATACAGGTTTCTAATTGCGTGGATTTCAATCTGAAAATGAAAAACGAAGAAGCCAAATTGTTCAATAATCTTCTACAAACAGTCAAGGAAATCAGCAATATTGACGAAGTGAGAACCAACAGGTTTGATGTATTGCAGAAGTTCGGCAAAAGAATCAGCGAGCATTTTGGGAAAGAAAGCCAAGAACGCAATTATTGGGTTTCTTTGGCATCCAATGTAAGACAGTCTTCTCCATTTGACGTAAAGGGAATCGATAATATTGTGCTTCAATCTCTTGCTGCCTTTGTTTTGAAAGGCGAAGATTACGAAACTCTCACTGATTTCATTGCAACAAATGCTATAACCACCTACAAATATGCGTTAGCAATTTGGGGTGCGGTAACGGGCTATGTCAACATTTCACGTCCTTTGTTGGAAAAACAAATCAATCGCGACAATTTTGAACGTCTTTATGCAGATGCCAACAAGTTGATTTTCGGCAAGGATTTGAAAGAAAAGTTGGAGTATCAGACATATCAAAATTATCCTGTTGTATCTACGATTTCCGCTCCCAAAGAAAACGAAACACTGTCGCAGCGTGTCTATGATATAATTGACAGCCACAAGAGGGTGAAAATATCTAAACAAGAAATGGCTGCCATACACAAGGCTCTTTCATTGGTTGGTAACGATGGCATTGCTTTCATCAATTCGATTGACAATGAAATGGAGTCATTGGACAAAGGCATATTCCCTTGGTTGCAAAAAGAGTTGCACCCTAATTACAAGAAAACAAAAAAAACAAACAAAAAGGTACAAAATGTAATAGAAAAAGGGAAAGAGATTATCGAAGGCGTAATAGACTTTCTAATGCCCGATTCAAATAATCGTTCACATCCGCTCAACACTTCTGTTTCCAGTGTTCCTGTTGGTCAGTATTTCTATTGCGACAGAAATGCGTGGTCGCATATCGAAGCATTGATTACAGACATCAATGTCAAGGAAAAAATAAAAGCAGATTTGGATTGGTTTCAAAGTGATGTTTCCAAGCCAAAAGATCAACGTAAATATTACAAAGACTTGCTCGAAACAGACAACAACGCAGTAATCAGCAGGTTTTGTCATCTCAAATCAGGAAATGACAAAAATGGCAAACCAAAGGCGCAATATTTTACGGAAGATTTGCGTAAAGTAATTGAGTCAAAGTTGAAAGCAATTTACAACGTCAAATAACACAATTATGTCAATTAGAACTGAAATCGAAAAGGCCATCAGATTGGGCAAGGACATAGAAATAGAGTATGTCAAATATGATGGTACTCGTTCAAAGAGACGTGTTAGTAACATATCCTTCTGCAATGAATATGGTGCTTATGGTTATGAAAATGACCATATAAGCGGCTATTGCCATCTAAGGGGAGAACAAAGGCATTTTAAAATTGACAGGATTCAAAGTATCCGGGTATTGCCTGATGGACAATTGGTGAAGACAAACTCAAATCCTGACACATCAAGCACCTCCAACAAATCATCAAATTCGACAAATAGTTATAACAATTATCGAACTATTTCGTACTCTCCGACAACAATTAGTAGTTATTCTCTCAAATCAAATAATAAATCATCGGAAGGTTGCTATATTGCTACAATGGTGTATGGCGACTATGACCATCCCAAAGTGATGGTATTGCGACAATACAGAGACAATTATTTGATGCAATCATTCTTTGGACGTTGTTTTGTCAAAATATACTATTGTTTATCACCCAAGGCGGTAAGAGTTTTGCGGGACAAAAAACATATTAACAATTTTATAAGAACGTTATTGGATAGATTTGTGAATAAACTTCAATAAAATTTTTTACAAAGCAATGCCAACTAAACTCACCATAACCGACCAAAACGGCGTTACTCACGGAGCCACTGCCCCCGTCATCATCTCCGCTTCGCGCTCGACCGACATCCCTGCCTTTTATGCCAAATGGTTCTTCAACCGTTTGGAGGCGGGCTATTGCGTTTGGTACAATCCGTTCAATCAAAGACCGATGCATATCTCGTTCAAAAACTGCAAGTTTGTGGTGTTTTGGACAAAGAACCCTTCGCCGATAATTCCATATTTGCCCGAATTGGACAAGCGAGGAATCAAATATTATTTCCAGTTTACGATGAACGACT
>JAFXMJ010000075.1 GCA_017530465.1 Bacteroidales bacterium | reverse complement strand
TGATAATATTCAAAGTTTTTGTTGCGCTCGGCGTTTTCATAGATGCTCTTTTCGAGGCGGTTGATGATTTCGGTCTTGCGCTTGTTGAGCAGTATCATTGATATTGACGGCTCCGCCATTTCAAATGGCTGAACGTCGCCCACGGGCATAAAGTCGCGGATTTTCAATAGATAGACGTATGCGCCCTCGTTTACACGTTGATGCCGTGGGCTTTGAGCGCGAAGTCTTTTTCCGACACGGCGGTTGACATCAGGTTGGATGCCTGAGCGAGCTGTGTCCAGTGGTTTTCAAAGTTTTCAAATTTGGCGGCTTTTTCGCGGCAGAGTTCCAGCAACGCGAGCGAGTCCTTCTCGGAGTGGAAGTTGAGAAGCCTCTGCACGTTGTACGTATCTTCGGGCGTGTCGAGCAGCTGCACAAATATGCACCTGACCGCCGGGGTGTTGAGTATGAAGTTGTCGGGATTGTTGTGGTAATATTCGGCTATCTGCTCCTGCGTGACTACGGTGTCGAGGTTTTCCTTTACGAAAGCGTCTTTGTACTTGTATATCAATAGGTTGTTGCGGTACTCGTCGAGCTGTTTCTGCACGTCCATCTGCTGGTCGGTGAGATTGAGCTCGGCTTTCTTGATCATCAGCTGCTGCTTCACCCATACGGTGGTGTATTGCTGTACCAATGATGTGCTGTCCTGCGGCGACGCGCCTTTTGGCACGAGGTCGCCGAGGTCTTCATAATACAGATAGCTGTCGAATACTCTTGCTATTGGCGTCTTGCCGTTGTGTATGTCTTCGTTGCCGCACGCTGTGGTCATTATCGCGAGCAGCAATGCCGCCAATATCTGGCGTATTTTGAAATTTGTCATTTTAATTGTGTTCCTAATAATAATCAAAACATCGTCTCCAGCACCTGCCTTGCATCGGGCTTGATTTCAAGGTTGTATTTGGTGCGGAGCTGTCGGATGTAGTCTTCTTTTTGGCTGTTGAAATACAACGGAGCCACTGTCGGGAAGATTTCGTTTGCTGGCAGGTCTTCCGGCTGTTTTTCTACGGCTACAATTGCTAATGTGTGCTGCTCGGGGAAGAAGAACACCTTGCCTTGGTTGCCGTGGTCATAATCGTTTATGATTCTGTCTGCCAATGTATTGTCGCCCTTGTGGAATATTCCCGCGTCACCGTTTTTCATTATCGCGGGGCTGTAGGCGTATTGCGGGTTGGCGGCAAGTTCGTTGGCTATCTTGGCGGCTTTTTTGCGGTTTTGCTCCGAGAAATAGTCGTAGAACCTGATATTAAGCACGTAGCTCGATTTGAGCGAGAGCTTGGCGTCCTTGTAGTATTTGTACACCTTCGATGTGTCGGTGGCGTTTCGTGCAAACTGCTTGAATGGGTTGAGCAGCTCAAAGTATAGCATATTGGTGTAATACGCAAGCTCGTCTTTGTAAGTACTGCTACCGATGATGATGGTTGATGCCGCCCGCATGGTGAGCATGTCCAAGTAGTCGTCGTAGCGGTGCGATACGTATTCGGGAATTTTGGTGTAGCCCGCCTTGTACTGGTTGTCGCGGATGTATTCGGCAAATTCAAGCAGCGTGTGCGACTTGCCCGCGAATGTGAGCAGTTCGGTCTCAAGTCCGCTGCCGAGGTTGGGGTTCCATTGAGCCTCAAATATCGCCGAGTCGGGCATCAGGCGGCAAATCTTGTCAAACTTTGCCGTCTTCTGGTAGCCTGATACGCTGCGCACAGAGTCGAGGAAATTGTCGTAACATTCGTTGAAGATGTCGGAGCCCCATATCTTTGTGTCGAGGGTGCGGCGGTAGTGCTTGTCGGCGTTGAGCGACGTTTGCGCATTGAGCCTTGCAATGAGGTAATAATTGGGAGTCTCTATCACCTCAGAGCATTTGCCAACGCCGGGGATGTCGGCGATGTAAGTGGAATATTTGCGGTATGCAACGGCGAGCGGCATACGTTCCGAGTATTTGATGTCGGAATATTTCTGCTGGAGATCGTCGAAGTTTTTGCCCGATTTGATTTCACCGGCAATGGAGTCAATGAGCCTACGGAGCGAGTCGTTGACTGTGCGGCGCGCTTGTTTCCTGATGATGATGGGCGATATGTCCACCTCGGCTATGGCGTCGCGACGACCATCTACTTTGATGACGTAATAAGAATCGCCGCAGCGGATTGGGCGCGATATTTCTGCGTCCTTGTAATGGTCGAATATGTAGTCCAATGCCTCTGCGCCCACATTGAAGTCGATTGGCGACACCCATCCGAGGTATCCGCCGTCGTATTTGGTCTGCGGGGAGTCTGACATTTGCATTGCGGCTTCTTCAAATTTGCGTCCATTGCCGATGCGCTCGATGAGCCTTTGCGCCTTCTTGTATGCCGCCGATGAATCGCGCCACGAATTGTCGTAGATGTCCACCCTTGCCGCCCACACCTTGTACTGGTAGGCTGAGTGTTGGTAGAGCTTGGCTATGAGAGCCTGGCTGCGTGGATTTTTGGCTATATGTTCGAGCATGAGCATATTGCCATAATACTGCATTGCGTTGCGGAATTGCGTAGTAGTGTCGTATGATTTGGTCTTGGCCTCGTGTACCAACAGCCTGTAATCTGCATAATCCAACATCAACGAATACAGCCCGAATGTGTCCGCCTCTTCTACGAAGTCCCGGCACTCCCGGCGAAACTCCTTGGCAGACACGTCTTTGCCGTCAATGCTAAAAAGCGGCTGCGCCCAGCCTGACAAGCTGATAGTCAGGACAAGGAGCATCAGATATGTTTTTCGAAGCATGTATCTATGTTAATTATATTTGTAAATTTTCCGCAAAATTACAAATAATTTGCCAATTAACACTGATTTTTCCCTTAAAATTAGTTATATTTGCACTCGACGGTTGCCGATTGACCGTGCATATTACAGAATAGGAGGACAAATGAGCATTTACAGCGACATATTAAAGAAATATTGGGGCTACGATGGATTCCGTCCGTTGCAGGAAG
>JAFXMJ010000074.1 GCA_017530465.1 Bacteroidales bacterium | reverse complement strand
GACGCGCTCGTGCGATTCCGACGGCAAAAACAACATATTCGCCCTCGTAGAAAAACTCAAAGCCGACAATATCAACGCCATAATCATAAGCGGACTTGCCTTGGGCGCAGATACTTACGCACATCAGGCGGCGTTGCAATACGGTATGCCGACCGCCGCTGTACTCGGGCACGGCCTCAATATGGTGTATCCCGCCGAAAACCGCAAACTTGCCAGCGACATAGCGCACTCCGGCGGCGCACTCATCACAGAATTTTATTACGGTCAGCCCGTCAACAAAAACAACTTCGCACGGCGCAACCGCATCATCGCCGGACTTTGCGACGCTCTCATCGTGGCACAGAGCAAGATAAAGGGCGGCGCACTCATCACCGCAGACGACGCAAGAAGATTTCGCCGCGAAGTGTTCGCCTTCCCGGGAAGGACTACCGACCGTCTGTATGCAGGATGCAATTATCTGATTACCAACAACAAAGCCACACTCATCTCCAATGCCGACGATTTGGAGAAGATGTTGGGCTGGACCAAATCAAAAAAAATGAGTCCCGTACAAACGGAACTCAATCTTATGCCACTGTCGCCCGACGAAGTGGCTGTAATAGACGTTTTGCGAGCCAACGGCCCCACCTTCATCGACACAATCTCTGCAATGACCAAGATGCCGATGCAAGCATTGTCGTCGCTATTGCTCACAATGGAGTTCAAAGACCTCGTAACATCGCTTCCCGGCAAATATTACGAGGCGAGATAGTTTATTGTTCTTTTTCTGGCAGACGCTGCGTCTTGCCGCTGAAAGCATCAAGCAATTTAGACGGTCTGCCGTTAGTCAAAAATCCGCCCATCTTGTAACCATTCCAGCCGTCAAAGCACTGCGGCTCCCAATAAAAAACGCCCAAACATCTCGGCACCTCGTCACGGGTGCGGACTACAATGTCGTTGACGGCACGACGCGCGTCGTATGTATCCGGACGTGCGCATCCCACCTCACATACCATCACATCCTTGCCATAGACCTCTACGAGTTTGTTGAGGTTGGCGACGAGCGAATCAACGTTTTTGGCGTACCAATCTTTTTCGGTGATGTCGGGGTAAATCGACAGTCCAAAGATGTCGTAAACTGCGCCGCCTTTCACCAGTTTTTCAAGTCCCCACGAAAAATTGTGCCACTCGTGCCCACGGTCAAAATGGATAATGGTCTTGCAGCTGGGAAACACATCCTTGGCGGCTTTTTGCGCCGCATTATGTACGATGATGTAATTGGCTGTGCCTGAATCGGTGAGAAGGTCGCAATTGAGGACAGCCTCGCTGCGGTCCGATTGCGTCTTCAACATTCCATTGGTGGTTTCGTTGCCAATCTGAACCCACTCAACATCGATGCCGGCGTTTTTCAGTCCTGTCAAAACGTCCTTTGTGTGTTCTGCGGCGGCAGCGGCGAGAGCGTTGACGTCAGCGATGGAATCCCAAGCCTCGGGCTTGCGCTGCTGCCCAGGGTCTGCCCAATTGTCGGAGTAATGGAAGTCTATCATTATCTTGTAACCGAGGTCGTAGGCGCGTTTTGCCTTAGCAACGACGTCCGCCTTGTCGCACCACGGGCCGTAACCATTTTTGTTGGTAGGCTGCACCCAGACACGGAATCGCGCAGCATTGAACCCGATGGATTTCATCAGGTCGTAACATTCACGTTCCTTGCCGTCGTTGTCGTAAAATTTAATCCCCTTAGCCTCCATCTCCGTCAGCCAACCGGAATCAGCACCGTAAATGTAAGGGCGATTTTTTGGCGCATCGCCGCATCCCGCAAGCGATACTGCCAACGCACAAGCCATTAAAAATTTGCTGAATTTCATTGTTGTTTTTTTATTAATTTTACTTCACAATGTAGCTCCATTTTTGGTTTTCGATGTCGAATGTAACCTCAAATGTGCCACTCTCGTCGCCAAACCAGAAATTGTCATACTTGGAGCCTTTCACAAACGAATACTGAGAGTTCCAATCGGAAACGCCATACGTGTTGCCGTCATTGTCCTTGACACGGAAGTTGTACCAATTGGATGTTACGGTCACTATTGCCTTGTACGTGCCGTCGTCCTGTTTTTCGGCGATGCCAAACTGCTCGCCAGAAGATTTGTCCATCAAAATCAAGACGTCGCCCTCAATGACTTCGGGGTTTGGGTCGTCGGCGGGCAAAAATTCCGTAACCTTGCCACTGAAAACATCCAACGCCGGAGCTGGCGAGCCGTTAGCAAGGAAACCACCCATTCCGTAGCCATTATAAGCCGAATAGCACTGAGGCTCCCAATAGAACACGCCTTTGCAGCGCGGCACTTCGTTTTTGGCGCGTATTACAGTGTTGGTAATGGCACGTTTGCCGTCCCAAGATGTGATGTAAGATGTGCCAATTTCGCAAATCATAACATCCTTGTTGTACGTTTCCGCCACCTTGTTGAGATTGTTGATGCAGGCGTCAATGTACGAAACGTACCAACTTTTGTTGTTGAAATCAGGGTAGAGCGACACGCCGAGGATGTCGTAATCGGCATTGCCAGCCTTCATAATGTTGAGAGCCCACGAGAGCTTGTCCCAGCTCTGACCGTTGGCGAGGTGTACGATGGATTTCGCGCCGGGGAACACCTCTTTGACAGCCTTAGTGCCTTGTGTTACCATCTTGGCGAAGTTGGTGTTGTCGTTGCTCATCGCACAGTTGATGTCGGTCTCAGAGCCGTCTGAATTGGTTTTCATCATACCAGTCTGGGTCTCATTGCCAATCTGAACCCAAGCGACGTCGATGCCTTCATTTTTGAGGCGTTGCAAAGATTCCTTGGTGTAATCATAGACTTTTT